>NZ_JBXAWK010000052.1:0-45764 GCF_057291755.1 Kitasatospora sp. UYEF31 | reverse complement strand
CCACCCGCGGCTCCAGTCGCTGTCTCACCCGCAGTTTCCGGAGCTCTACCACCCGCGGCTCCAGTCGCTGTCTCACCCGCAGTTTCCGGAGCTCTACCACCCGCGGCTCCAGTCGCTGTCTCACCCGCAGTTTCCGGAGCTCTCTCACCAGCCAGCTTCCCGCGCGCTTTCAGCGGCGGCGCTGGAGCCTGCGGTTCGTCCGTCCGTTCCAGCACGCCCGGTGCCAGTGCCTCCGGTCCTCCACCGGCCGGTCGGCCTGCCAGGCCACGACGTGCGGCACCCCGGGTGCGATCTCGTGGTCGCATCCGGGGCACCGGTAGGTCTTGGTCGCCGCGACTCCGCTGACCGGCCGCACCAGCCAGTCGCCGTCGGGACCCGACTGGCGGTCCTCCAGGCCGAAGTAGCCCGAGGACTCGGGGCGCTCGGGTCGGCGGAAGGTGTTGTTACGGCGCGGCATGGCTCAAGCCTACGCCCCGCCTACGCCGCGTCGATCATGTACAAAAGTCCCATTCCCGAGCTCCGGAGCGGCATTTTGTACATGATCGACGCAGCGGATCACCTCTGCTGGTGGTCCCGGAAGCCGCGCCCGGTCTTGCGGCCCAGGTAGCCCGCCGTCACCAGGTGTTCAAGCAGCGGCGCGGGTGCCCAGCCCGGCTCGCGGAACTCCGCGAACAGCACCTTCTCGATCGCCAGCGACACGTCGAGCCCGACCACGTCGAGCAGGTCGAACGGGCCCATCGGGTAGCCCGCGCCGAGCTTGATCGCGTTGTCGATGTCGTCCGTCGTGGCGTAGTTGGCCTGGAGCATCTTGACCGCGTCGTTGAGGTACGGGAACAGCAGCGCGTTGACGATGAACCCGGCGCGGTCGCCGCAGTCCACCGCGTGTTTGCGGACCTTGCGGCAGACCTCGTGGATGGTCGCCACCACGTCGTCCTCGGTCGCGACGGTCCGCACCACCTCGACCAGCTTCATCACCGGCGCCGGGTTGAAGAAGTGCATGCCGACCACATCACCGGGGCGTGCGGTCGCGACCGCGCACTCGATGACCGGCAGCGACGAAGTGGTGGTCGCCAGGATCGCGCCCGGCTTGCAGATCTCGTCGAAGTTCTCGAACAGGGCCCGCTTGACCGACAGTTCCTCGACCACGGCCTCCAGGACCAGGTCGGCGTCGCGCAGATCGTCGAGCCGTACGGTGCCGGTGACCCGGCCCAGGGCCGCGTCTCGGTCGGCTTCGACGAGCCGGCCGCGCTGGATCTGTTTGTCGAAGGACCGCGTGAGGGCCTTCCGTACGGCATTGACCTTTTCTTCGCTCCTGGCCACGTAGACGACGTCGTAGCCGGCCTTCGCGAAGACCTCGACGATGCCGGTCGCCATCGTGCCGGTGCCGACCACGCCCACCTTGTGCACGGTGCGCGGGGTTCCGGCGGCCTGCGCGGCGGTGCCGGGCTCGGCCACGACGACCGGCGAGCCGGCCTCCTCATAGCGGTAGAAGCCGCGGCCCGACTTGCGGCCCAGGAGACCGGCGGCGCGCAACTGCTTGAGGATCGGCGCGGGGGCGTGCAGCCGGTCGCGGGACTGGCGGTACATCGATTCGAGGATCTCGTACGCCGTGTCGATGCCGACCAGGTCGAGGACGGCCAGCGGGCCCATCGGCAGACCGCAGCCGAAGCGCATGGCCGCGTCGATGTCTTCCCGGGTGGCGTACTTCTCCTCCAGCATGGAGGCGGCGTGGTTGAGGTAGGCGAACAGCAGGCCGTTGGCGATGAACCCGGCCCGGTCACCGGCCACGACCGGGGTCTTGCCCAGTCGCTCGGCGAGTGCCACCACATCGTCCAGGACGCCGGGCTCGGTGACGACCGTACGGATGACCTCGACCAGTTTCATCACCGGCGCGGGGTTGAAGAAGTGCAGGCCCACCACGCGGGCCGAGCGGCCGGTGGCGACGGAGAGCTCGGTGACCGACAGGGAGGACGTGTTGGTGGCGAAGATGACCTCGGGGCCGCACAGTTTGTCCAGCTGGGCGAGCAGGTCACGCTTGGCGTCGAGCTGCTCCGGGATGGCCTCGATGACCAGGTGCGCATTCGACACGGCGGCGAGGTCCGTGCCGTAGGTGACCTTGGCGAGGAGTGCGGTGCGCTCGTCCCCGGTGAGTTTGCCGCCCTTGACGGCGCGGGCGGTCGAGTGCTCGATGCGGTCCTTGGCGGAGGTGAGGGCCTCCGCGCAGACGTCGACACCGACCACGTCGACTCCGGCGCGGGCGAGGACCTCGACGATTCCGGCACCCATGGTGCCGAGACCGATGACGCCGACTGTGGAGATGTCCATAGGTTCTGCTCCTTTGAGGGGTTTCCCATGGCGTCCCGGCACCGGACTGCGCAGATCTGAGAGGGGGTGCCTCCCAGCCCCTTGAGCCGGTATGAGGGTTCGGATACACCTGGGTTACCGGGAAGTAGCATTGTGGTGTCCGCGAGTATTGCAGCAACCCCAAGCCACGGACAGACCTCTCAGACGTGCCGTTTACCGCTTTTAGGCAGTTATCCCGGTAGTCGGGTACGTAACGTCCGCCACAACACGCGGCGAATCCGGGCATTTCCGGCACAAATGAGAGGCGACCTTGATGCAGCTGGGGATCTTCCTGCTGGCGGCCCGGTTCGAGGGCATGGACCACGGCACAGTCCTGAACGCTGCCATGGACGCGGGTCTGGCCGCGGAGGAAGCCGGGTTCGACGAAGCATGGATCGCCGAACATCATTTCGTGCCGTACGGGTTGTGCCCGTCTGCGGTCACGTTCGCCGCCATGCTACTGGGGCGTACGAAGCGACTCCAGGTGGGGACCGCGATCAGCGTGCTGCCCACCTCGCACCCCGTCTCACTCGGCGAACAAGCCTGCCTGCTCGATCAACTGACGGAGGGTCGGTTCACCCTCGGCGTCGGACGCGGCGGGCCCTGGGTGGATCTCGAAGTCTTCGGTACGGGGCTGGAAGCGTACGAAGAGGGCTTCCCCGAGGCCCTGGACACCCTGATGCGCTGGCTGACCCGGCACCGGGTGGCCGCCCAGGGGCCGCGCTACACCTTCCGGGAGGTCCCCGTGACGCCCCGGCCCTACAGCTACCCGCACCCGCCGGCGATCGTGGCCTGCACGTCCGACGCCACTGCGGCGCTGGCCGCCAGGCACGGGCTGCCGATGCTGCTCGGCATGCACGCCGACGACGACGAGAAGGCCGCGATGGTCAGGTCGTACGAGGCCGCCGCCCGCGCCTGCGGCCGGAACCCCGCGGGTGTCCCGCACGCCGCCGCGGCGGTCGCCCAGGTCGCCGACAGCCGGGAGGAGGCCATCGCCGTGCTCCGCGCGGCGATGCCCTACTGGCTCCAGGCCGGCCTGGCGGCGCACCAGACGGTGGACGACCGACCGCGGCCGATGCGCGACGCTGTCGCGTACACCGAACTGCTGTGCCGACTGCACCCGGTGGGGTCACCGGCCGAGTGCGTCGACAAGATCCAGGAGACAGCGGAGCGTACGGGGATCAAGCGGTTCCTGTTCTTCACCGAGGGAAGTGGGAACCGGGAAGTGACGCTGGAGAATATCGCCCGTCTGGGCAAAGAGGTGGTGCCGCAACTGCGGTGACCGCCGGTTTTCGACCAGCGGACTCACCAACACTCGGCCATCGCGGGCCACGAACAGATCAGAATTCGGCGCAGTGGGAGCGCAGCACCGACGCGAGGAAGGAACGCAGAGATGCCCGAGAACAGCACACCGGAGATCGAGCGCATCAACAAGGTCGTCGAATTCCTCGCACAGTCCGGTGAGTTCACCGGCGTCACGTTCGAGACAAGCCATTTCCAGGTTCGCGTGATGACGACCAGTGCCGACCCGATGCACGCGCGCACCGTCCGGTACGTATCCGACAGCCTCAGGGAGTCGGCAGACACCCGCGGGCTCGATGTGCTCGAAGGCGTCGGGTTCCTGACGGCTGCCGGGACGCTGCGCCAGCCCGACCTCTACGTCATCGACACGGACAAGGAAGACGGTTTCAAGAACGGTCACGTGCGTTCCCTCGTCGGCTTGTCCTCCTTGTCCTCGACGTGACATCGGGCAACCGCAGCAACGACTACGACAAGGTCGCGGACTACGCCGCGTCCGGCGTTCCCGTCTATGTGATCGTCGACCGCGAGAGCAATGAAGTGGTCGTCTACTCAAGCCCCGATAAAGGTCGGTACGACGAGCCGGCCCAGGTGCCGACCGGCAGACCGGTGTGGGTGCCGAAGCCGATCGGCGTGCGCATGGCCACGGAGCCGCTGAAGCGCTACCTGTAGTGCCGGCGGCATGAGCCTGGCTGCGCATGGGGATTCTGCGGTTCTGCGGCTGTTACTCAGCAGATCCCCCGCAGAACTCCCATGACCGACACGCGACGGGCAAGCGGTCAAGGCCAGTACGGCCGCAGCACATCGAACAGGTTCGGCAACCCCCACCGATACCGCTGGTCGTCGACGCGGTGCCAGTAGTCCATCGCCGGTTCCTGGTACAGCTGGAACGCCTTCGCCGGAGTGGCGTTGGAGCCCGACGCGGCCAGCACCCCGTTGGCGGCTTTGCGGCCGGCCTCGTTCGCGCCCTCCATCGTCGCCAGGTTGATGCTCGCCCGGACGTAGTCTGCGGCGAGGAACAGGTTCGGGATCTTCGTGACCGCCTCGGGGCGGTTCTCCCACGAGCCGATGGTGTTCACCAGGAGCGGCTCCTCGTTGGCCACCGACGGCGTCGCGTGACCGGTGATCGCCGGGTCCAGGAACCAGGAGTGGATCTTCGAGTCGGGCACGATCGTCGCGCCGTCGTCGAGGTTCGCCCGTACCTGTGCGAGGACTTCGTGCACGATCTGCTGTGGCGTGCACTTCTTCGCGGGCAGGCCGTACACG
Source organism: Kitasatospora sp. UYEF31 (assembly GCF_057291755.1). Lineage (NCBI taxonomy): Bacteria > Bacillati > Actinomycetota > Actinomycetes > Kitasatosporales > Streptomycetaceae > Kitasatospora > Kitasatospora sp. UYEF31. Next base: position 40,856 of record NZ_JBXAWK010000052.1, on the reverse strand, counting down.
ATCCCCGGGGTGTCCCAGTCGGACAGATCCAGCGACAGGACGTCCTGCACGCTGCCGTCCCCGTACGTCTGCGCGAAGCCGCCGTTGCGCCAGAACTGCGCCTGGCTGATCGACGTGACCGCCCACGGCGAGTCCAGGTACGCGACGTGCCCGCGGGTGACCGGGGTGGGCTGTTTCAGGTAGAACATCAGCCCGTTCATCCAGTCGGTCTGGAGGTTCCGGAAACGGCCGAGCGCCGGGTCTGCCGCGATGAGCGCGGGCGACATCAGCGGTACGGCCTTCTCGACAGGGACGGCGAGCACGTAGTGGTCCGCGGCGATCGTCCCCGACGCGCCGTTCGGGTCGGTGACCCGCGCCCCAGTGATCCGGCCGCCCGCGTAGTCGAGGCCGGTGACCGTCCAGCCGACGTTGAACTGCACGCCCAGGGAAGAGAGATAGGCGTACCAAGGGTCGATCCACGCCTCGTTCGTCGGCCCGGCGAGCACCCGGTCCGGGGCGCCGTCGGAGCCGCGGCCGAGCATCGTCCACAGGAAGATCTCAACCATCATCGTGATCGTCCGGGTGCTGGCGATGTCCTCCTTCGCCGCCACGAGCGTCGAGGTGAACGACTTCACGAGGATGTTCCGGTACGCCGCGGACATCTTGTCCATCTGGAGGTAGTCGGCGTACGACATGTGCTCCCACTGGCCGTTGCGCCGCAGGTCACCGCTGGTGAAGAAGACGACCATCTTCTCCGCCCAGAAGATGATCTCGCGCAGCGGCACCTGGCCCGCCACGCTCGCCATCGTCGTGAGCGCGTCCCGGATCGCCTCAGGGGTGATGTTGTCGAGGCCGTGCGGCAGCGTCATCTTCATATCCGTACGGCCCGCCTGCGCGAAGATCGCGTCGGGCGCGCTCACCAGGTTGTCGTGGACGCCGTTCGCGTTCCCCGCGAAGGGGATGCGCCGCATCGTGTCGGGGACGTTCAGGTAGAAGCCGGGGAAGAACCGGAACCCGTGCTCGCCGGGGAGGTCACGCCGGCCGCCGGTGCCGGTCCCCGAGACGGGGATGCTGCGGGCCTTGCCGCCGAGCGCCTTGCGCTCGTAAACCGTTACTTGGTAGCCGCGTTCGGCGAGTTCATGGGCGGTGGACAGACCACCCATCCCACCGCCGAGGACCGCTACCCGGCGGCCGTTGCCGCCGGCCGTCAGCAGGGCCGGGGTTCCCGCGTGTGCGGTTCCCAGGCCGAGCGGGCCGCCGGTGAAGGACAGCCCGGCCGCGGCGGTCGCGGCGGCGGCACCGGCGACGAAGCTGCGGCGGGACGGCGAAGGTCTGTTGTCAGCTGTGCTCTCAGTGCCGTGCTCGTGCGGGGTGTGCAAGGACACGGTGCCTCCCACTGTGATCCCCGGGGCTGCGTCGGCAACGGCTGACGCCGCGGGCCCCCGGGCCGGATGGACGGGCCGGACGGAGCGTTCGAGACAGGGCGTTCGAGACAGAGCGTTCGAGACAGAGCGTTCGAGACAGAGCGTTCGAGACAGAGCGTTCGAGACAGAGCGATCGAAACGGCGTGATCGAAACGGCGCGTTCGAGAAGCGCGCGGGAGCCGACTATCCCGGCTGCCCCGTACGGATACAAGAGACGCGGAAATGTTTCATTGCCTCACCTGAAACCTCGGCGGAAACCTTGTCCGGGGCTCGTTCGCGGGGTTAACGTCGGCCCATCGCATCGGCCTGACAGCCTGTCACTTCACCGCGCCCGCGCGCCCCTGGGCCCGGGGCCGCCTCCGGGTGGGAACAGCAGCACGTCTCGTAGCGCCACCCGCCACTGCCCGGGAGGACCCTCCGTGACCACCGAACGGCCGTTGGTCGAAGATCCCTGTGTCGAGACGGTCGACGCCGTCGTCGTGGGTGCCCGGTGCGCGGGGTCCGCCGCCGCGATAGCCCTGGCGAAGGCGGGACGGCGGGTGATCGCCGTGGACTCAGCGCGGTTCCCGTCCACCACCGTCTCCACGCACCTGCTGTTCGCCGGCGGGGTCGCCGAACTCAGCCGCCTGGGCGCCCTGGAGCGGGTCGAGGCGCTGAACCCACCGCATCATGTGGACGCCTACATCGAAGTCCCCGGCGGCGCGGCGCGGGGCACCTACTCCCCTGTCGACGGCATCTCCTACGGGATGTGCGTACGCCGTGCGGGACTTGACCTCGCGCTCGTCGAAACGGCCCGGGACGCCGGCGCGGACGTCCGCGAAGGCACCAAGGTCACCTCTCTCATCGAGAGGGGCGGCCGGGTCGCCGGCGTGCGGGTCGAAGACCGGAAGAGCGGCCCGTACGAGATTCACGCACCGCTTGTCATCGGTGCGGACGGCCGCCGCTCCCTGGTGGCGAAACTGGTGGGCAGTCAGGAGCCGCACACCTACAACGCGAACCAGCGGGCCTGCTACTACGCCTACTACGACGATCCGCGTTCGGAATGGCGCGGCACGGCGGCGATGTGGCTGGCCGGTGCGGAGCTCGGCACCGCGTTCCCCACTGACGGCGGCCTGGTGCTCGTTCTCCTGATGCCCGACAAGGACCGCGCGGACTCCTTCAGGCTGGACCTCGAAGGCGAGTACGACCGCACGATCGCTTTGCTTCCCGGCCTCGCGCAGCGGCTCGACGGCTGCACCCGGTCCACGAAGATCGTGCAGTCGGTGGAGCAGCCCTCGTACTTCCGCGCGTCCGCCGGACCCGGCTGGGCGCTGGCCGGGGACGCGGGGCACTTCAAGGACCCGGTCACCGCGCAGGGCATCCGGGACGCGCTGCGCTTCGGCCGGCTGCTCGGCGAAGCCGCCGCGCCGGTGCTCGACAGTCCGGCCAGGCTGGACGCCGCACTGAAGGCGTGGGAGCACCGGCGCGAGTCGGAGTGCCTGGAGACCTACCACTGGACGAACCGCATGGCCCGCGCGGAGACCGTGTCGCCCGTCATCGTGGAGATGCTCCGGCAGATGGCGCTGGAACCGTACGGATCACGCCGTCTGCTCGACATCTATTCGCGGGTCAACAAGCCCCGCGCGCTCATGGCCCCCGGCTTCGCCGGGAAGGTCGCCGTACGGGCGCTGCTCCGGCAGCCGGACAAGCGCGCCGTGGTGCGCGGCCTCATGGACGAGACCCGGGTGGCCGTGGCGACCCGGCTCGACGTCCTGCGCCACGCCCGTCACTGAGGGGGACGCACAAATGATCGTCATCATCGGAGCGGGGTTCGCCGGGCTGTGCATGGCGATCCGACTCAAGCAGTCCGGCGTCGACGACTTCGTGGTCCTGGAGAAGGCCGGGGACCTGGGCGGGGTGTGGCGGGACAACACCTATCCGGGGGCGGGTTGTGACGTGCCGTCATACCTCTACTCCTATTCCTTCGCGCAGCGCGGCGACTGGTCGCGCACCTTCCCGCGGCGCGGTGAGATACACGACTATCTGCGCCAGTGCGCCGACCGGTTCGGCGTGACGCCGCACCTGCGGTTCAACACCGAAGTGACCAAGGCCGCTTACGGGGACGGAAGTTGGCAGGTGACGACGGCCGGTCGGACCTATGCGGCCCGCGCGGTGGTTTCGGGTGTCGGACAGCTGAACCGTCCGCGTTTCCCGGACGTGCCGGGACAGGCCGAATTCGCCGGGACTTCCTTCCACTCCGCGCGCTGGCCGCACGATCACGACCTGTCCGGCCGTACGGTCGCCGTCATCGGAACCGGACCCTCCGCGGTGCAGTTCATTCCGGAGATCGCCCCGCGCGTCAAGAAGCTTTACGTCTTCCAGCGCTCCGCGAACTGGGTGGTCCCCAAGCCGGACAAGCCGTACAGCGCCCTGTCCCGGAAGCTGTCGTCGACGCTTCCGCCGATCCGGATCTCCCGGCGGCTCAAATCCTGGGGACTGACCGGCGAAGTGCTGCTCTACGGCGCGCTGCGGGGCAGTGCGGTGGGCAAGCTCGTGGAGAGTAAGTCCCGCAACCACCTGACCAACCAGATCAAGGATCTGGAACTGCGGGGGAAGCTCACGCCCGACTTCCCGATCGGCTGCAAGCGGATCCTGATCTCCGACGACTTCTATCCGGCGCTGGCCCGCTCCAATGTCGAACTCGTCACGTCAGGGGTGGAGCGGATCACGCCGGACGGCATCCGTACTGCCGACGGTTCTTCCCATCAGGTCGACACACTCATCTACGGAACCGGCTTCCTGGCAACGGAGTTCCTCCGGCCGATGGACATCCGGGGCCGGGACGGCGTGGCGCTGCACGATGTGTGGAAGGACGGCGCGGCGGCCTACCTCGGCATCTCGGTGCCGGAGTTCCCTGGCCTGTTCCTGCTGTACGGCCCCGGCACTAACCTGGGCCACAACTCGGTCATCTACATGATCGAGCACCAGGTGGAGTACATCCTGCGGCAGCTCGCCCAGGACGCGCCGCACGAGCCGTCGCAGGACGAATTCGAGGTGTACCAGCGCGAGTTGGAGTCATCGCTGCACGGCACGGCGCTGGAGGCGGACTGCACCAGCTGGTACAAGAACGCCGACGGCAAGGTGACGACGAACTGGCCGAAGCGGACGTTCTCCTACCGCAGGGCGCTGCGGAAGGCGTGAGGGGGATTCCGGGAATCCCCCTCACGCCACAACTGTCGTCAGGCCGGTGCGCTCACCGGAAAACCGAGGTCGACAGCCGCTTTGCCCAACTCCGCGTCGTAGGTGACGAACTCGGTGCGTTCGGGGCGGAACGGCTCAGCGCTGGACAGGTGGATCGCGTCCAGGGAACCGAGCTTCGGCGTGCGGTAGGACATCGCCCTGGCGATGACGGTGCTGGTGACATCCACCAGGTAGACGCCCTTGACGGCCTGTCCTGAGTAGTACGGCACGAGCCGGTGGTCGACACCGGCCCGCAGCAGGGTCCGGGTGATCGCCAGCGGGACCAGTTCACTGGTGATCAGTTCAGTCGCGTCGGGGAGCGCCAGGCGCGCAGTGCTGCGGTCCCGACCTCCGGCTTGATGAATTTGAGCAGGGCGCGGGCGTCCAGATAGATCAACGATTCCGCTCCTTGTCCCGGTCGGCGATGAGAAGGTCGGCCAGGCTCGGAACATCCGGTGCCAGTTCGAGGATGAGATCCGGCATCCCCGGCGATCCGCTGGGTTTTCTAGCGCTGCCGCCGGACCCCCCATTGGACATCTGCGGACAGTCGGCTTACGTTCGATAGCAACAAGATGACGTTCTGCGGCCAAATCGTCAGAACGTCTACGCACTGGCCGGGCTGCGCGATCCGGCCTTAACGTACGGAGATCCCCATGGCGAAGATCCTTTTTGTAGTGACCGGCACCGACTTCTGGACGCTGGCCGACGGGACCCGGCACCCCACCGGCTTCTGGGCCGAAGAGTTCGTGGCCCCGTACGAGGCGTTCACGAAGGCGGGCCACGAGATCGTGGTCGCCACGCCGGGCGGCGTTGTGCCCACCGTTGACCAGGGCAGCCTGGCGCCCGAGGTCAACGGCGGCCAGGACGGCGCCGACAAGGTCGCGAAGGCGCTGGCCGGCATCACCGAGCTCCAGCGTCCGCTGAAGCTGACGCAGGTGGACCTGGCCGACTACGCAGCCGTCTTCTACCCCGGCGGCCACGGGCCGATGGAAGACCTGGCCGTCAACGCCGACTCCGGCAGGCTGCTGACCGACGCGCTGGCGTCGGGCAAGCCGCTCGGCGTGGTCTGTCACGCCCCGGCCGCCCTGCTGGCCGCGGAGAACGCCGACGGCACCTCACCGTTCGCCGGCTACCGGCTGACCGGCTTCACCAACGTCGAGGAGACCCAGGCGGGCTTCGCGGACAAGGCGAAGTGGCTGCTCCAGGACCGCCTTGTGGAGATCGGCGTCGACTTCCAGGAGGGCGAGCCGTGGGCCCCGAAGGTCGTCGTCGACCGCAACCTCATCACCGGCCAGAACCCGGCCTCCTCCGCCCCGCTCGCCGCCGAGATGGTCAGGGTGCTGGGCTGACGATGGCTACCGACCGGCTCACCGAGGTGCTCGACGCGACGTACGAGTGTCTGACCAAGTACGGCGTACGGCGCACCACGATGGACGACATCGCCTCGACGATGGGCGTTTCCCGGTCCGCGGTCTACCTGTACGTGCGCAACAAGGACGACGCCCTGCGCAAACTCGCCGAACGCCTGCACACGCAGGCGCTCGTGCGGGCCCGACAGGCCGCGTCCGCCGACGCGCCCTACGCTGAGCGCATCCAGGGCATCCTCCAGGCCAAGCTCGACCTGGTGCTCGCGCTGCACGGGGACTCGCCGCACACCGCCGAGCTCCTCGACGAGAAGGCCCGGCTGTTCGGCGACATCTGCCATGCGTTCGTCGGTGACCTGCGCGGTCTGCTGACCGAAGCGTTCACCGGCGCGTTCGCTGAAGCGGGCGGCACGACGGGCCACTCAACGGGCGGCACGGCGGCCGTCGCAGCCGCCAACGCCGCCGACATCTGCATCGCGCTGGTCATCGGCCTTGAGTCGGTGCCGGACGGCAAGCGGCTGCTGCGCCCCGCGACCGATGCCCTGTTGACGGGGCTGCCCGGCACCCCCGCCGACAACCACTGACCTCCCCCACTCCCTCCCCTCTGCACCCAGGAGCTTCGCCATGTCTGTTTCCAGCCGTGAATGGCATCTCGCCGCCCGCCCGGTAGGTGAGCCCAAGCCCTCGGACTTCACCCTCGTCGAGACGCCCCTCCCCGAGCCCGGTCCGGGACAGATCCTCGTACGGAACGACTGGCTGTCCGTCGACCCCTATATGCGCGGTCGGATGAACGAGGGCAAGTCGTACCTCCCGCAGTTCGAGATCGGCGAGGCGATGAACGGCGGTGCCGTCGGCACCGTCATCGCCTCGCAGGCCGAAAACGTGCCCGTCGGGGCGACCGTCGCGCACTTCCTCGGCTGGCGTGACCACGCCGTCCTCGACGCCGCCGCCGTGCGGGTTGTCGACACCGACCTCGCCCCGGCGCAGGCCTACCTCGGCGTGCTCGGCACCACCGGCCTCACCGCCTACGCGGGGCTGACTGAAATCGCCCCGGTCAAGAAGGGCGACGTCGTCTTCGTCTCCGGCGCGGCCGGTGCGGTCGGCTCGGTCGCCGGACAGATCGCCAAGCGCCTGGGTGCCTCGAAGGTCATCGGCTCGGCCGGCGGCCCGGAGAAGGTCCGGCGCGCGGTCGCGGACTTCGGCTACGACACCGCGATCGACTACCGGGAGGGCGATCTGCCCGGTCAGCTCGCCGCGGCCGCGCCCGAAGGCATCGACGTCTACTTCGACAACGTCGGCGGCGAACACCTCCAGGCCGCGATCAGCCTGCTGAACGTCCACGGCCGGGTCGCCCTGTGCGGTGCGATCTCGCAGTACAACGCCACCACGCCGCCGGTCAGCCCGAACAACCTCGCGCTCGCCATCGGCAAGCGCCTCACCCTGCGCGGCATGCTCGTGGGCGACCACCAGCACCTCGCCGCCGAGTTCGTCCCGCAGGCCGCGGGCTGGCTCAGGGACGGTTCGCTGCGCACCGACGAGACCGTCACCGACGGAATCGAAAACACCGCCGAGGCGTTCATCGCCATGATGCGCGGCGCGAACACCGGCAAGATGCTCGTGCGCCTGCCGCAGGCCTGACACTCCTTCAGCTGACCCGGCATCAGCGGACAGTCCGGTCCCGAAGCTGCCCGCCCTCCACACCACCCGGTAAGGAACGCCCCCGTGCAGAACATCACCCTGAACAACGGCGTCAGCATGCCCCAGCTGGGCTTCGGCGTCTGGCAGGTCGAGGACGACCAGGCGTACGACGCCGTCACCACGGCTCTCGACGCCGGCTACCGCAGCATCGACACGGCGCGTATCTACGGCAACGAGGCCGGTGTCGGCCGTGCGGTCCACGACTCGGGCCTGGCCCGCGAGGACGTCTTCCTCACCACCAAGCTGTGGAACGACAACCACGGCTACGACGCAGCCCTCAAGGCCTTCGACGCGAGCCTGCAGCGCCTGGACACCGACTACGTGGACCTCTACCTGATCCACTGGCCGGTCCCGGAGCAGAACCTGTACGTCGAGTCGTACAAGGCGCTGGAGCAGATCTACGCCGACGGCCGCGCCAAGGCGATCGGCGTCTCCAACTTCACGGCCGAGGCGCTGGACCGGCTGCTCGCGGAGACGGGCATCGTCCCGGTCCTCAACCAGATCGAGCTGCACCCGTACCTCGCGCAGTCCGAACTGCGCGCGCTGGGCGCCCGGCACGGCATCGCCACCGAGGCCTGGAGCCCGCTCGGCCAGGGCAAGGACCTGCTCGGCGAGTCGGCGATCGTCAAGATCGCCGGCAAGCACGGCAAGTCCCCGGCCCAGGTCGTCCTGCGCTGGCACCTCCAGACCGGGAACATCGTGATACCCAAGTCCGTGACGCCGTCGCGGATCGCGGAGAACATCGACGTCTTCGACTTCGCCCTGGACACCGACGACATCCGGGACATCGACGCCCTCGACCGGGACGGCCGGATCGGTCCTGACCCGGCCACGATGAACTTCCTCGGCTGAGCCTGGGTTTCCAGAACGGCACACCCCGCGCCCGCCGGTCCACGGCGGGCGCGGGGTGCGTTGGGACCCCAGAACCGGAACCGGGTCAGTCGAGATCGTCTGGCAGGACCCGGAAACGCGCGTGCGCGGTCAGGGGACGGAGCGTGCGGAAGTCGCGGCGGTCCAGAGTGAGGACAGCGTCGGTCTCGTACTCAGCGGCCAGGGCGACGTTGACGGCATCGACCAGATCGAGGTTGAGAGTGGCGTAGCGGGCACGGACTTCCACGGCGGTACGCAGGATGGCGGGGGTGGTGTCGGCGACGACCAAGCGCAGGGCTTCGAGCCGGTCGGCCATGTCGCGAATCGCGGCGTCGGCGATACGGCGGTTCCCCCGGATGGTGAGCACCTGGTGGAGTTCAGTGAGGGCCAGTGGGGTGACGATGGTCAGGGCGGCCTGACTGAGGGCCTCGTGGGTCCGCTTGTGTTCCGGAGCGGCGCGGTTGAGGGCAGTGATGAGGCCGGAGGTGTCGGCGATGATGATCACGCGGTGTCGGTCTCGGGGTCGAACTCGGTGGGGCCGACGGTGCCGGACAAGACAGCGGCGTTGATCTCCTCTCGGGTGACCGGTTCGGGGCCGAGATCGAAGGTCTCAGTGAAGAAGGGTTCGTCCCAGACACGGTTACGCAAAGCTGCGAGATGGATGCCCTGGCGGATGATCTCAGCCTCGCTAATGCCCTTGCGGGCGGCGGCCTCCTTGATGATGGCCATATCGTCGGGGTCGGCGTAGACGTTGGTGCGCACCATATTCTTCGACATGTACCAAAACTAGCACATGTACCAAACTTGAACACGTATTCGATAGAGGGTCGGAGTGTCCGGGTGCGCACCCGCCCGCAGGCTCCGACGCCGACTCATACACAGCCTTCGACGAAGGATGCGCCGGCCCGGCCTCCGAGGATCTCCGTGCGCCCGGCCGGCCGGCCGCCGCGGCCCCAACTCCGGACAAGCTCAGTGGCGCCGCCCGAACCTCAGCTGCACATACCTGTCCAGCGCCTGCATCGTCTTCGCCGTGCGCTCGAAGGTCGTCGGCTCCATCGGCGTGCTGAAGCGTTTGCGCGTCACCGCCTGGGTGCGGCTGAACTCCCGCAGTCCGTCCGCCCCGTGCATCCGGCCGAAGCCGGATTCGCCGCTGCCGCCGAACGGCAGGCCCGGGATTCCAGCGAAGGCGATGACCGCGTTGACCGAGACCATCCCGGCGCGCAGCTTCCGGGCGATCTCGACGCCCTGCCGTCCGCCGCGGGTGAACACCGCGGCGCCGAGCCCGTAGGCCGAGTTGTTGGCCAGGCGTACGGCCTGCTCGACGTCACTGACCGACCGCACCGCGATGACCGGGCCGAAGGTCTCCTCGCACACCGCGGCACTGTCGTCCGGCGCGTCGACCAGGACCACCGGCTCGATGTACCGCTCGCCGACCGACTCCGGGCCGCCGACATATGCGGTGGCGCCCTTGGCGACCGCGTCATCGATGTGCCGCCGTACGACGTCGATCTGCGCGGGCATGGTCATCGGTCCATACGACTCACCCGGCACCAACTTCGCGATACCCGACCGCAGTTCCTCCAGGAACTCGTGCTTGAGCTCCTCGACCACATAGACCCGCTCGATGCCCACGCACGTCTGCCCGGCGTTGGACAGCGCGCCCCACAGGGCGCCCTGCGCCGCGGCCTTCACGTCCGCGTCCTCGGCGACGATCAGCGCGTCCTTGCCGCCGCACTCCATGAGGACCGGCGTCAGGTTCTCCGCGCACGCGGCCATGACCTTGCGTCCGGTGCGCGCCGAACCGGTGAACGCCAGTTTGTCGACGCCCGCCGTGCACAGGGCGCTGCCCGTACGGCCGTCCCCCGTGATGACCTCGAAAACGCCTGACATGGCGTCAGGATTGGCCCGCTGGAAGCTCTCCGCCAGCCAGCGGCCAACACCCGGGGTGAACTCGGAGGGCTTGAACAACACGGCGTTCCCGGCCGCCAGCGCGTACGCGATCGACCCCATCGGGGTGAACACCGGGTAGTTCCACGGGCCGATGACTCCGACGACGCCGTACGGCCGGTATTCGAGACTGGCCGCCTGGTTGACCATCGCCAGGCCGCTGGGCACCCGGCGGCGCTTGAGGATCTTCTCCGCGTGCCCGGCCGCCCACGCGATGTGCTCAAGCCCCAGCAGGACTTCGAGGAACGCGTCGTCGCGCGGCTTGCCGTTCTCCTCGTGCACGAGGTCGCAGAGTTCGTTCCGCTCCCGGGCGACGAGTCCGGCCCAGGCGCCCAGCCTGCGTTTCCTTTCCCCGTACGGAAGACCCGCCCACCAGGCGCCGCCGATGCGCGCCCGGAAGACCGCGTCCCGCACCTGGGATTCGTCCTGCACCGGGTAGCGGCCGATCTCCTCGCCGGTGGCGGGGTTGTACGAAGCGAACGTCTCGCGGCTGTCCACCGTGGTCACTCTGCCTCCTCCTGTCGGCGGGCCTGGTCGCGGAGTTCGTTCTTGCGGATCTTCCCGGCCGCCGTCATCGGCAGCCCCGCCGCGAACTCGAAACTCCGCGGGCACTTGTAACCCGCGATCAACTCCTTGCAGTGGGTACGCAGTTCCGCGCCCGTTACGGCGCTACCCGCTTTCAGCACGACTACCGCGTGAACCCGTTCGCCCCACTGAACGTCAGGAAGGCCGACAACCGCGCACACCGCCACCATCGGATGGGAGTTCAGCGCGTTCTCCACCTCCGCCGAATACACGTTCTCCGCGCCGGTCACGATCATGTCCTTGAGCCGGTCGACCACCGTCAGATAGCCGTCGTCGTCCATGAACCCGAGGTCGCCGGTGTGCATCCAGCCGTTGCGTAGCGCCTGCGCGGTCTCCTCGGGCTTGTTCCAGTAGCCGAGCATGACGTGGTCGCCACGCGAGACGATCTCCCCCACGGTGCCGCGCGGGACTTCGGCGTCGGCCGGGTCGACCACCTTCACCTCAGCATGGATACACGGCAGTCCGGCCGAGCGCAGCTTCTTCGCGTCTCCCGTGCGGTGGTCCTTGTCGAGCAGTACGGTGACGACCGGCGAGAGCTCGGTCTGACCGTAGGCCTGGACCAACGAGGCTCCGGGCAACGCTTCGAGGGTCCGGTCGAGCAGGGTCCCGGTGATCGGTGACGCCCCGTAGGTCACCATCCGCAGGCTCGTCAGGTCGTAGGACGCGAAGTCCGGGTGGTCCAGCACCATCTGAAGCATCGTCGGCACTATGAACACCTCGGTGACCCGGTGTTCCTGGACCGCGTGGAGCGTGGCCTTCGGGTCGAAGAACGGCAGCATCACCTGGGTGGTGCCGAGCAGACCGGCCATCAGCGAGATGCCGACACCCGCGATGTGGAAGAGCGGGGCCACGTGCAGCGCCCGCGCGTCGTCGCCCGCCCGGAGCGCCGCCGTGTCCATTAACCCGCCGTAACAGGACATGAGCAGATTGGTGTGCGACAGCATCACGCCTTTGGGGAACCCGGTGGTGCCGCCCGTGTAGAAGATTCCGGCGAGGTCCGATCCCGTACGGAAGGCGTCTTCGGCGGGTTCGGCGGATGCCGTGAGTTCCCCGTACGAAATCATTCCTTCAGGTGTCGGACCCGCCCCCAGGTGCACGATCTGCTTGAGGACCCCGCATTTTTCCCGCAACAGCGGGACGGCCGGCAGGAACGTGTCGTCGACCAGGAGGACCGAAGTCCCGGAATCCTCAAGGGAGTAGGCCATCTCGGCCGGACTCCAGCGGATGTTCACCGGGTTGAGCACACCGCCGGCCCAGACGATGCCGCTCAGGCACTCCAGGTAGCGGGTGGAGTTCAGCGCCAGGATGCCGACCCGGTCGCCGTCGGCCACGCCGAGCGACTTCAGCGCCCCGGCGCAACGCGCGACGCGGTCGTGCAGTTCGCCGAAACTGACCGACGTCCCGCCTTCGACGACCGCGGTGCGGTCCGGGCGCTGCCTGGCCCAGCGGTGCAGTGCGTGCGCAATCCCCATCGGACTCCGTCCAGGTGTGGCCGGGTGCGACGGAGTGCCACCCGGCGTTCTGAAGTGGTGCCTCACTACACGTGCGGATGCTTCGCGGGGCCCCACTCTGCTTCCCCTGGACGGATTCCGGAAGGGCTTTGAGATACAAAAAAGCCCCGGATGTACCGGGGCCTCTTTGTCTTCGCCGGACCGGTCAGCAGTCGCGCAGCAGCGGCGACTGGTTGAGCAGCTGACCGCGGAGCGACGTGAACTTCGTGTAGCGGTCAGTGCCTTCCGCGTCCGGCGGGAACGCCGCGAGGCGGTGGCAGTTCTGGAAGGCCAGCTTCACATCGAAGTGGCGCTCCAGGGAGCCGCGGATCGAGTCGGACGCCAGAGCGCGGAGCAACTGCCCACGCGCCTGCTCGTCCGGCGGAGGAACTTGGTTGTCGGCGAACTCGCCGCCTTCCACCTGGAGCCGGGTCGCCAGTTCGGAGACCATTTCCCAGGCGTACGGGAGTGAGGTGCGCACGCAGTCGACGAACTCCTTCTCGTCGACCTCACCCTGCTCCGCCTGCGCCAACAACCGCGGGGATACATCGAGCGACATTACGGCTCCTTCCACCGGTCCGCCGGAGCGGACTCGGGGTGCCTTGGGGTGCCTTGGGTCGGATCGTGCAGGTCGCGCCGTACCTGGAGGATTCCGGACAGGCCGGAGTTCCGGGGCCGCGCCACTCACGGTAAGTCATCGGCTACGTAATGTTCCAGGGCCGATTCAGGCCAGCGTTGATCGTCAGCCACCGCGGTTCGGCGGGTCCGGGACGAACCCGGCACCTCCTCCCCGGTGGGCACGGAGTGCATCGGGCCGAGTTGCCAGCGGGTGGACTCGCTTATGCCGATGTCCTCTTCGATGAGGGGGTGCCAGCGGGGCGTTCCGGAGACCATGAGGGGACCCTTCGCCGAACGCCGACTATCCGACGGGCACTTGGGGCTGGGGCAAGGGCGGAAGGCTGCACTTGGCGCGGACCCGGGCGGCGTTGACCATGTCGACGAGGAGGTTCGCGAGGTCGTGGCGGAAGGCAGCGGGGCGGGGTAGGGGATTCCCTGTCCCAGGTTCGACGTAGTCGATATCGATCATCGTCAATCCCTCTGCTGCCCCTGGCCAGCACGCCGGTACCAGGACTCGTGCGCGGGATTCAGAAACAAATCCGGTCAGGCTATTCCCCAGCGGAATCGCGCCCGACCCTTCTCTTTTTAGCATATCAATATCGTCACGATAGTCGTGCGCATAGTAATCGAGCTTCGGCGTATCGCTATGCTTTCGATTAAGTCTGATTCCACATTCACCACGATTCGAATCGATCCGCCAAGCCCTGTACTCGGCCACAGGAAGCACTCCCTTGTAAGATTCGACAGGAACCAGACCCCAGCACGCCGATTCTGGAATGATGAACCTATTCGAACCTTCCTCGGAAAAGCGATTCCAAGCGAACCACCCCGAGGAAGCAATTACCAGCAAGACAAGAATCAACAATGCAGTCTTCGATATTCTGTTCATTTGACTCATCTCTCGCCGAGCCCATCCTGCCGGAACATGGCGCCACCAGAATTAAATTGCGAATCCACTAGCCCGGACAACTCAGCCCCTCGAAGAGGGGAATCCCGAGAATCACTCCAGGCCCCCACGATATCTTGAACGAACTTACGGCTATTGCCATGCTGGGCCGAAATATCAGCGGCAGCGGCGGCTGCATTATCGGATTTGAAATGATCCACAAACAGGTCGATATCCTTCTGGATTCCATAGTCCATTGTTCCACCGACCCACGGAACTGAACCGGTGATCGCACTGGAGACCGTCCGCAGGATCTCCTCACGAGATCCATTTTCCTTGTTCACGGCGTCATCCGCAGACTGCTGGTCGTCCTTGATATCGTACGTGATTGCAGAATCAAGGATGCCGAAAACCTCGGATGAATACCCAATGTGAGTCTGCGCGCTAATCTGACTACCCCCACGAGAATTAATGACATCAAGACCAACAATCAGATATCCTGCCTCCGCCTCGGAAATTCTTCCGATACTCCCTGGTGTGTCAACGATCCCACCGATGGCTCTCAGCAATTCATTTCGATTGATGACGGCGAGCGGATCACCTTGACCACGCGGGAGCAATTGATCTTCAGAATTGCCCGGATATGTCAGACTGTTGTGCACGGACTGAATGTTATCAGCCAACGCCCGCGACAGTCCGTTGTGCAGTTCCGGCGCAACTGCCGGGGGATGAGGCTTACCCAAGATTTCCACCATCTGCTTCAGCACGCCATTCGTCTCCGGAGAGTGATGCCCTGTCGTCGCCATCCCGACTGCATCACCTGTCGCAGAAAGAGCCGAACTCCAAGGACCACCACTCGGCCCAGTCGCATCAGGCATCTGAGTCCGGTCCTGGAGTAGATACTTGAGGTAATCATTCCCCATCCCAGCCGGATGTCCGTTGACCGCCGGCTGGAAGAACTCAATTGCAGCCTGCGGATTGTTCGACAGGGCGGTCATCAGACCGGTAATTGGATCGCGCCCCGAGCCAGGGACACCAGTGAAATTTAGGGGATCTTTCAGTGCTTGATCACCAGCAGCGTACGGTGCCGCCCCAACCAGGCCGGTGTAAAACTGCGATGGATCATTCGCCCAAATCCGAATCCCGCCAGCCTTCTTGTCGAAGTCCAGCAGATCCGCCCCCGTCTGCTTGAGGAACTCCTTGTCATATTTCCCGTTCATCAGGAGCACGCCGATTTCCTGATACCCGTACACCCCGCCCGGTGTCTTTTCCCGTCCGGTCTCCTTCATGCGGGCCATCCAACCCGGGTCGCGGGCCAGCATCGGGCTGGCGTTGGCCAAGGTGATCCCCAGCAGTTTCTGCACTTCGCCGATCTTCTTCGAGTCAAGACCACCCCCGAAGGTGGCCGTCTGCATCGACGGCGCTCGCGTCTGAAGGATCTGCATCGAAGCGACCAGCCCCTCAGGCCCCAGCTGAGTCATCACCCTGTTCGCGAAGTAGGGGTTGTCACTGTTCTGGTTCATCAGGTCGACCAGCCGCTGCAATTCCGGCCCCTTGAGGTCACCGGCCCGGGCCAGCAGCGTCACGGCCTCCACCGCCTCAGCGTTCGGATCCGCCGTCGGGTTGGCGTTGAACTCCGTGAGGTCACCGCCCTCCGCCCTGCGGAGGGTGTCGGCCGCGAACCCGTCCACATCATTGGCAACCTCGAGCGCTGCCGCGATCCGGTTCGCGATGTCCTCAGCGATCCCGTGCTTTTCCTGCTCGTACTTCGCGGCGGCGTCCGGTGGTGCCCCCGGGGCGTTGAGTTTCTCCATCGGCGGCCAGTGCACAGAGCCGTTCGATGTCACCGTCATCTGCTTGGCACGCGCCTCCTCCAGGAGATCCACCAGCACCCGCTGCACCCGCCGGAAGGACTCCGTCGCGTCCCGCAGCGCGCGGGCGACGGCCCCGGCCTCCACTCGACCTCGGTAGCCGGCGGGCTGGCGTACTGCGGCAACACTCCCCGGACGACCTCCGGAGGCGGCGGTGGCGGCTTGGGTTTCCCGCTCGCCAACGTCGTCAGCCCGTCCCACTTCCCTGCGTCCGCTGCCCCCGCTGACATGTGCCCCCGCTTTTCGCCTCGGACTGATTTTGATCATGCTTGTGCACAAAGTCAGCGCTCTTTGGCTTTCTACTGCCTTCCCCAGCAGCAACATACAGTGATCACACACCGCCTTAACAGTGATCGCATGTCGCCTTCCCGGCGACGGCTCATCGGTTCGTTCCGGTGTGGGCTAGCCTCGTGCACTATGCGCCTCGTCATCGCCCGTTGCTCTGTGGACTACGCAGGCCGGCTCTCCGCCCATCTCCCGTCCGCCCCCCGCCTGATCCTGGTCAAGGCCGACGGTTCCATCTCCATCCACGCGGACGACCGGGCGTACAAGCCGCTGAACTGGATGACCCCGCCGTGCACCCTCAAGGAAGACGGGGACACGTGGACGGTCGTCAACAAGGCCGGCGAGAAGCTGATCATCACGCTCGAAGAGGTCACGCACGACTCCTCGCATGAGCTGGGCATCGACCCTGGCCTCGTCAAGGACGGCGTGGAAGCGCACCTGCAGGAACTGCTCGCCGACCGCATGGAGGTGCTCGGCGCGGGCTGGACCCTCGTGCGCCGGGAGTTCCCCACGGCGATCGGCCCGGTGGACATCCTCTGCCGCGACGCCGACGGGACGACCGTGGCCGTGGAGATCAAGCGGCGCGGTGAGATCGACGGTGTGGAACAGCTGTCCCGCTACCTGGAGTTGCTGAACCGCGACCCGCTGCTCGCGCCGGTCAAGGGTGTCTTCGCCGCGCAGGAGATCAAGCCGCAGGCGAAGGTGCTGGCCAACGACCGCGGGATCAGCTGTGTGCTCCTCGACTACAACGGGCTGCGCGGGATCGACGATGAGAAGCTGAAACTCTTCTGAGGAAGCCGAAGATCCCCGTGTATTTCACAGGTCGAAAACGACCTGTGAAATACACGGGGATCTTGCGTTCACGGGGTCGCTGAAGCCGGCGTGCTGCTGCTCGGCTCGCTGACGGGCGGCTCGCTGACGGGCGGCTCGCTGACGGGCGGCGGGCTGGAAGTGGCCGTCGCCGTGCTGGTCGCCCCGCCGGTGCCCGGGCTCCCGCCGACCGGTCCCGTGCCCCCGGGAGCGGTCTCGGTCCTGGTGGCCCTCACCCCACCGGTCCGGGACTCCTCCGTCGTCGCGGACAGCGGTTTTGTCGACCCGTGGCTTGACGCGGAGCTGGTGGCCCCGGGCGTCGTGCCCTTGCGCGAAGCCCCGGGCCTGGCCTCCCCGGTTGTGGCGGGCGCCCCGATGTTCCCCGGGACCCCCACCTCGCCCGCTGTCGCCCGGCCGCCGACCGGCGCGACCTGCCCGCTCCCGACGCCGGCCGGCCGGGGATCGCCCTCCGGCTGCCCGGCACCGCTGCCCATGCCGACCACTGCGGCCAGGGTGAGCGCCAGCACCGCCCCGGCACCCGCGGTGATCAGACTCCGGTGGCCGCCGAACGCCCGGCGGGCCGGCCGGCCGACTGCGGCCGCCCGCTCGCCGCCGGCCAGCGCGAGGAGCCGTCGGCTCGCGGCCAGACCGCGTTTGTCGGCGGTCGAATCACGCAGGCGTACGGCGGCTGTCGCCTCATCGCGCGCGCGCGACTGGTCGTCCGAGCACAGCGCGTACGCCGCGAGTTCGTGGTGGAACCAGGCTTCCTCCTCGACCGCGCCCGCCGTGTGCGCGGCGGCCAGGCCGGTGCGCAGGGCTTCCTCCCAGGCCTCCCAGCGCAGCCCGGCGGCGAAGGCCGGGGCTGCGGTGCGGGCGAGCACCCGGACGGATGATCCCTTGCCCAGGCGTTCGACCGCGCGCAGGCACGCGAGCACGGTGTCCGCCTCGCGGGCCACTTCGGCCGGGGACACCGAGGGGTGCGACACCCACCACGTGAAGTGCTGGACGGCTGCGACGGTCCATGAGGCCGAGCCGCGCACGGTCGGGACGACCGCCTCGGCCACGCCTCCGGCCAGCCGGTAGCGGCCGTGTCCGTGCACGACCAGGCCCGCCGCGACAAGTTCGCGCGCTGCGGCGTCGGCGTCGTCGGCGCCGGTGAGCGCGGGCAGGTGGACGGGCTCAGGGATCTCGCCGTCGAGCGCCGACGCGAGGCGCAGCACCTGTGAGGCGGGCCGGGAGAGCAGCGGGACGAGGCGCGGGACGAAGGTCTCGGGTTCACCGGGTGACGGCAGTTCGGTCAGCCGGTCCGGGTGGTTGCGGGCGAAGTCCCCGGCGGGCTCCCGGAACTGGTCGGTGCCGAAGAGCCGGTTGTAGATCTCCGGGTCGGGCGCGCGGCGGGACAGCAGCGCGCCGGCCTGGACGAACCGGCCGGGGTTGCCGAGGGTCTCGAACCACAGTGCGGCGGCCCAGGCCAGTTCTTCGTCGTCGAGGGTGCGTCCGGCGGCGGACTCCAGGAGGGTGAGTGCCTCGTCCTGGGGCAGGCCGCCCAGGGTGTGTTCGTACCAGCCCGACTCCTGGCGCAGTCCGGGTTCGCCGCCGGTCGGGACGCTCGCGATGAGGAACGCGCACTCGGGTGCGAGGCTGAGGAGTTCCGCCAGCCGGACGGGGCTCAGCGCGAGGTCGTCGATGACGACCAACGCGGCCACGGAGTGCAGGAGTCCGGCGAGGGCCGTCCGGGAAGGGCGGTGCACGGGGCCGTCGAAGCAGCCTTCGTACAGCTGCTGGAGCAGGTCGTCCAGGCCGCGTCGGTGGCCGTCGAGGACGATGACACCGTCGGGCGCCCCGGCGGGGTCGGCGGCCGCGAGGTGGCGCAGGAGTGTGCTGCGGCCGATGCCCGCGGGTCCGGCGATCCGGATGGACGCTCCACGTGCCAGGAGCGCGGAGAGCGCGGCGGTCTCACCGTCGCGGCCCAGGAGTGCGGGACCCGGCGGCGCGGGCCTGCCGGGGATGCGCTGGCCCACCGCTCGCTGCCCCGCCCCGCGCGGCTCGGGGCGGGGACGGGCGAGCACGGGTAGCGGGACGACCTCGCTGCCGTCGGCGCCGCCGACGGTGAGAAGGAAGTCGCCGGCGGGGATCTGGGTGGCGGAGAGCTGTGTGGCGGGCAGCAGCGGAGCGGGTCCTGTCCCGTAGTCAGAGCTGTGCGGAGGCACGTCTTCCGGTCCCGGTCTGCGCGGACTGGCGTTCATGGTTCTCCCCCGTGTTCCCGTGTTGTGCGCGGGACCTGTCACGGCAGTGAAGACCACTGCGGGTGACCGCCCGGCGGATCAGTCTGCCCAGATGTGATCGTTTCTGATATGCCGTACGGCACTTCGTGACGTGATCGACATCGCGCTCTGTAGGTGACGAGCTGGTCACCACCGGGCAAGTCTGGCACCGACCAGACCGTGCGGTACGCGACCAGGCCCCCTTTCGCGGTTTCTCCACACCTTCGATACCCGGAAGTTCGAGACGCAGTACGCGGATACGACCGGATCATGGCCGGATCATGGCCGGAACTCAAACAGGCCTGGTTGATTTTCAGCACACCTGGGCGTTTGTTGACGGAACCTCAAAGATCTTTTCAAAAACGGCGGCCGGAGCGTCCCGGGTGAGTCCTACGGTGCTCGAGGTACGCCCGTGCAGGGCGTGTCGCAGGGAGAAACGTCCCATCCCGTACGCGAACTCCTGGGGGAGAGCCGCCCATGTCCCGAACCGCGTCATCCCGTAAGAGAACAAAACATCCCGTGGGACCGGTGGGCCGCCTGCGGCTGCCCGTCGTGCTGGTCGCGCTGCTCACGCTCTGCGCCACGCTGCTCGGGGCTTCACCGGCGGCCAACGCCGAGGACCCCACGCTGTCCCGGCCGCCGGGGCCGGAGATCTTCACGGGTCAGAACGGTCAGAACGGTCAGAACGGCCAGAACAGCCAGAACAGCCAGAACAGTCAGAACGACCAGAACAGCCGGAACGGCCAGGGCGCGAAGAGCACCGCGGCGTCCGCCGTACCGGCCCGTTTCCGGGATGATCCGGTGCTCACCGGGCTCACCCAGCCCACCGACGTCGCCTTCGCCAAGGACGGCCGGGTGTTCGTCGCGGAGAAGTCCGGCGTCGTCAAGGTCTTCACGTCGATCACGGACACCACACCGACGGTCTTCGCCGACCTGCGGGCAAATGTGCACAACTACTGGGACCGCGGCCTGCTCGGCCTGACTCTGGCCCCGAACTTCCCGACGGACCCTTCGGTGTACGTGCTGTACGCGTACGACGCCCCGCCGGGGAAGACCGCGCCCTACTGGGGCAACGCGACCAGTCTCGAAGACGACTGTCCGAGCCCGCCGGGCGCCCAGCAGTTCGGCTGTGTGGTCACCGGGCGGCTGTCCAAGCTGACGGCCACCGGGAACACCGCCGGACCCGAGCAGGTGCTCGTCCAGGGCTGGTGCCAGCAGTTCCCGTCGCACTCCACCGGGTCGCTGGCGTTCGGCAAGGACGGCTACCTTTACGCCTCTGCCGGGGACGGCGCGAGCTTCGACTTCGCCGACTACGGACAGACCGGCGGCAGCGGGCCGATCCCGGGCAAGGACCCGATCCCCGCGAACCCCTGCGGTGACGCACCGTCAGCAGTCGGGACGCCGTTGACCGCGCCGACCGCCGAAGGCGGGGCGCTGCGCGCCCAGGACTACCGGACGACCGGCGACCCGCAGGCCCTCAACGGCTCGGTGATCAGGATCGACCCGCAGACCGGCGCGGGCGCCCCGGGCAACCCCCTGGCGTCCAGCCCGGACGCGAACGCGCGCCGCCTGGTGGCGGCCGGGATGCGCAACCCGTTCCGGATCGGCGTGCACCCGGACACCGGGGACGTCTGGGCCGGTGACGTGGGCTGGGGCACCTGGGAGGAGATAGACCGCATCCAGGTGTCCGGCGCGGTGGGCAACTTCGGCTGGCCCTGTTATGAGGGGGCCGGGCGGCAGTCCGGGTACGAGTCGATCGGGCTCAACCTGTGCTCCAGCCTGTACAACCAGGGCGCGGGCGCGGTGAAGGCCCCCTTCTACGCCTACGACCACGGCACGGCCGTGGTCCCGAACGACGGCTGCCCGACCGGGAACGGTTCCGCGATCTCCGGCACCGCGTTCGCGACCGCCGCGAACTACCCGGCGGAGTACCGCAACGCGATGTTCTTCGCCGACCACTCACGCCGCTGCATCTGGACGATCGGCGCGGGCGCGGACGGCCAGCCGGACGCGTCGAAGCGAAAGGTGTTCGCCACCCAGGTGAACCCGGTGCAGGTGGTCGCCGGACCGTCCGGTGAGATCTTCTACGTCGGATTCGAGGACGGGGCGGTCCACCGGATCAGCTACAGCGGCCAGCAGCCGATCGGAAAGATCACCACCGACCGGACCACCGGGACGGTGCCGCTGACGGTCGCCTTCAACGGCTCGGGTTCGAGCGACCCTGACGGCGAAGTCCTCACCTATGCCTGGGACTTCGACGGTAACGGCACAACGGACTCGACCCTCGTGAACGCTTCCTTCACGTACACGACCCCCGGTTCCTATCAGGCGAAACTTCGGGTCACCGACCCCGTGGGGCTCTTCGACGAGAAGACCGTCACCATCACCGCGGGCAACGCCCCGCCGGTGCCGGTGATCGACAGTCCGGCCGGGACGCTGACGTGGAAGGTCGGCGACGTCATCCCGTACAGCGGCCACGCCACCGACCCGCAGGACGGCAACCTGCCCGCGTCGAAGCTGAGTTGGAAGGTCGTGATGCACCACTGCACAACGGTCACGGACTGCCACGAACACCAGATCACCGGCCAGGACGGAACGGCTAGCGGCAGCTTCACGGCGGTCGACCACGAATACCCGTCATGGCTGGAGCTGCGGTTGACCGCGACGGACTCGGGGGGCCTGAGCGCGTCGACGAGTGTACGGCTGGACCCGAAGACTGCGGCCATCACCCTGGCGAGCAGTCCGACGGGCCTCAATCTCGGGTTCTTCCAGTCGAAGCTGCCAACTCCCTTCAGTCGCACGGTCATCGTCGGCGGCACCTCGTCGGTCGCCGCACCTTCACCGCAGACGCTGAACGGGAAGACGTACGAGTTCGCCTCCTGGTCGGACGGCGGTGCCGCGGCGCACAACATCACCAACCCGGCTGCGGCGGCGACGCTGACCGCGACGTACCGCGAGGTCACCGTTCCTCCGGTGGCCGGCCTGGTGGCTGCCTACGGCTTCAACGCGGGCAGCGGCACCACTGTCGGCGACTCCTCGGGAAGCGGTAACGGCGGCACCGCCACGGGGGCCGTGTGGACCGCCGGGCACAGCGGCAACGCCCTTTCCTTCAACGGTACTTCGTCGATGGTTACGGTCGCGGACAGCAACTCCCTCGACCTGAACTCCGGGATGACGCTGGAAGCCTGGGTCAAGCCGACGACGGCGGGAACCACGTGGCGCAGCGTGCTGCTGAAGGAGCGGGACAACGGACTGTCGTACGGCCTGTACTCCTCGGGCGACGACGGACCGGCCGGCTACGCGCGGATCGGTTCCCAGGACCAGAGCGCGGGTTCGCCGAACGCCCTCCCCGCGAACACCTGGACGCATCTCGCCATCACCTATGACGGCGCGGTCATGCGGTTCTACGTGAACGGCGTCCAGGTGGGCAGCCGCAACCAGACCGGTGCGATCGTGACCGGTACGGGGGCGCTGCGGATCGGCGGGAACTCCGTGTGGGGCGAGTACTTCGCCGGGACGGTCGACGATGTCCGGGTCTACAACAAGGCTCTGACGGCAGGTGAGGTCACGGTGGACATGAACACAGCCGTGAACTGAAAAGACAGCGGGCCGGGCACGGGGTCTCCCCGGGCCCGGCCCGCCGCCGGCCAGGACGGAGTTCAGACCCCGACGGGCACGTCCAGGCCGTTCGCTTCGCGGATGACCTCGACGATGCGGCCCATGATGCCGGTGATGCCGAAGTCCTTCGGGGTGAAGACGGCCGCCACGCCCTGGGCCTTCAGTGCCGCGGCGTCGGCCAGCGGGATGATCCCGCCGACGATGACCGGCACGTCGTCGATCCCGGCCTCGCGCATCAGCTTCAGCACGTCGGGGATCAGTTCGAGGTGCGATCCGGACAGGATCGACAGGCCCACGCAGTGGACGTCCTCCTCGACGGCTGCCGCGACGATCTGAGCCGGTGTCAGCCGGATGCCCTGGTAGACGACTTCGAAGCCGACGTCGCGGGCCCGTACGGCGATCTGCTCCGCGCCGTTCGAGTGGCCGTCGAGGCCGGGCTTGCCGACGAGGAGTCGCAGTCGCCCGCCCAGTTCCTCACCGGTGCGCCGGACCGCCGCGCGGACGGTCGTGATCTCCTCGCCGCCGCCGTCGGCCATACCGACCACGCCGGAGACGCCCGTCGGCGCGCGGTACTCGCCGAACTCGTCGCGCAGTGCCTGCGACCACTCGCCGGTGGTGACCCCGGCGCGCACGCACTCCAGAGTGGCGGGCATGAGGTTCACCTGCTCAGTGTTCTTCCAGGCGCGGGCATCCTCCCGCAGCTTGTCCATCGCCCGCCGCACCATGGCGTCGTCACGCTGCGCGCGCCAGTCCCGTACGGCTTCGACTGCCGCTTTCTCGCCGGCCGGGTCGATCGTCTGGATGGCCGCGTCCAGGTCGGCGGTCAGCGGGTTGACCTCGGTGGTCTCGAACTTGTTGACGCCGACGACGACTTCGCTGCCGCCTTCGATGCGCGCGCGGCGACCGGCGTGCGAACCGACGAGTTGCGACTTCATGTAGCCGGACTCGATCGCGGCGACCGCGCCGCCCATGTCCTGGACCCGCTGGATCTCGTCCTTGGCCCCGGCGATGAGGTCGGCGACCTTGGCCGCGATCACGTGCGAACCGTCGAAGATGTCCTCGTACTCCAGGAGGTCCGACTCGTACGCCAGGACCTGCTGGATACGCAGCGACCACTGCTGGTCCCACGGGCGCGGCAGGCCCAGCGCTTCGTTCCAGGCCGGGAGCTGTACGGCCCGCGCGCGGGCGTCCTTCGAGAGTGTCACCGCGAGCATTTCCAGCACGATGCGCTGGACGTTGTTCTCCGGCTGAGCCTCCGTCAGGCCGAGCGAGTTGACCTGCACGCCGTAGCGGAACCGGCGCTGCTTGGCGTCGGTGATGCCGTAGCGCTCAGCGGTGATCTCGTCCCACAGCTGGACGAACGCCCGCATCTTGCACATCTCTTCGACGAACCGCACACCGGCGTTGACGAAGAAGGAGATGCGCTGGACCACTTCGCCCATGCGCTCCTGCGGGACCTGGCCCGAGTCGCGGACCGCGTCGAGGACGGCGATCGCCGTGCACATCGCGTACGCGATCTCCTGCACGGGTGTGGCCCCGGCCTCCTGCAGGTGGTAGCTGCAGATGTTGATCGGGTTCCACTTGGGGATGTTCGTGACCGTGTACGCGATGCTGTCGGTGATGAGCTTCAGCGAAGGACCCGGCGGGAACACGTAGGTGCCGCGGGAGAGGTATTCCTTGATGATGTCGTTCTGTGTGGTGCCGGCCAGTTTGGTGATGTCGGCACCCTGCTCCTCGGCGGCGACCTGGTAAAGCGCCAGCATCCACAGCGCCGGGGCGTTGATCGTCATCGAGGTGTTCATCGAGTCCAGCGGGATGCCGTCGAACAGTTGCCGCATGTCGCCGATGTGGCTGACCGGTACGCCGACCTTGCCGACCTCGCCGCGGGCGAGTTCGTGGTCCGGGTCGTAGCCGGTCTGGGTGGGCAGGTCGAACGCGACCGACAGGCCGGTCTGGCCCTTGGCGAGGTTACGGCGGTACAGCGCGTTGGACTCCTTCGCCGAGGAGTGCCCGGCATAGGTGCGCATGACCCAGGGGCGGTCCCGCTTCACCGCCGGACTGTCATCGGCGGGTTGCTGCGCGGGCTGAGCTGAGGGATTCTGGCTCGCCACTGTCGGACCTCCACTAGAAGTTCCGGGCCCTGAGACGGTACGCGCTGCCGGCCGTGAGGGTCGGCCCCGACGATCTGGATCACCCGGGGCCCGGTCCGGCGCACGCCGCATGCACGGCCCTACCTGCCCGGAGTCTACTGAGGGGTAACCGGTAACGGGAGGGTGGTCCTTGACACATCCCGCGCTGCCGTTGTTACACGATGGCACTGGCCTCGACAGCGAGGATGCGGTGCAGTCTGGTGATCATCAGGGCCCGGTGCACCTGCGGGGTGACCCCGCGCAGGACCAGGCGGCGCTCCCGGCGGCCCGCCCTGCGGTGCAGCCGGACGATCAGGCCCAGCCCGGTGGCGTCGACACTGCCGACCTTGGACAGGTCAAGGACCATGTCCCCGTCGCCGCGGTCCACCGCGGCGTCCGCCCGTGTCCGGACATCAGCGGCCGTACGGACGTCCAGTACGCCTTCGAAGTGAAGCTCACGCTGGTCTCCCCAGACGTGCATCCAACCCTCCCCGGTCCTCCCCAAGTCTCACCTGCCACTGTGCTCACGGCTCTCGGCCGTCATCAGCACAACAGCGACACTGCCCATACGTTCGGATTTATCTCACCGGTTCACCCGAACTGATGAAGGAAATGTGGGAGTTGCAGGAATCCGATGCGGTAAAGGAGGGAATTCCGGAGACGCCGAAGGGCCGGTCCGTACGGACCGGCCCTTCGAGGGATTCAGCGGGTCCTGCCCGCTGGTGCTTACTTTTCGTATGTGTAAAAACCCTTACCGGACTTCCGGCCGAGGTCTCCGGCGGTGACCATACGGTTGAGGAGCTCCGGCGGTGCGAACTTCTCGTCCTTCGTCTCCTCGTAGATGTTCGAGGCGGCGTTGCGCATGATGTCCACGCCCGTGAGGTCGATTGTGGTCAGCGGGCCCATCGCGTGGCCGAAGCCCAGCTTGCAGGCGATGTCGATGTCCTCGGCCGTGGCGACACCGGACTCGAACAGCTTGACCGCTTCGACGGACAGCGCGGCGATCAGCCGGGTGGTGACGAACCCGGCCACGTCGCGGTTGACCACGATGCAGGTCTTGCCGACCGCCTCGGCCACCTCACGGGCGACCGCGAGGGTCGCGTCCGTGGTCTTGAAGCCGCGGACCAGCTCGCACAGCTGCATGAGCGGCACCGGCGAGAAGAAGTGCATGCCCACGACGGATTCCGGACGCGAGGTCACCGCGGCGATCTGGGTGATCGGGATCGCCGAGGTGTTGGAGGCGAGCACCGCGCCCGGCTTGCAGACACGGTCGAGCTCGCGGAAGACCTCGGCCTTGACCTCGAACTTCTCGAAGACTGCTTCGATGACGAGGTCGGCGTCGGCGACGTCGGCCAGTTCGGTGGTCGTCGTCAGCCGGGTGAGCGCCGCGTCGGCGTCGGCCTGCGAAAGCTTGCCCTTCGAGACGAACTTCGCGTACGAGGCCTTGATGCCGTCCAGGCCCCGGGCCAACGCGGCGTCGGTGACGTCCCGCAGGACGACCTCGTAGCCCGCCTGTGCGGCAACCTGCGCGATGCCCGCACCCATCAGACCAGCGCCGATGACAGCGATCTTCTTGCTCACAGCTCGTACCTCTTTCCGGGATGCCCTGATGCAGGCAGCTTCTCAGAAGCGCGGCCCGGCCTCGCGTCCGGGCGGAGCTTTCAGCAGCAGAGTCAGAAGCCGAGCCCGGCCTCGGGGTCGGGCTCGCGCACGATAGTCGCGCCCAGCGCGGTCAGCTGCTCGACCCAGCCCGCGTAACCACGGTCGATGTGGTGCACACCGCTGACCGTCGTATCACCGTCGGCCACCAATCCGGCCAGGACCAGCGCCGCGCCGGCCCGGATGTCGGCGGTCAGGACGGGGGCCCCGGACAGCTGGTCCACCCCCCGGACGATCGCGTGGTGCCCGTCGGTCCGGATGGACGCACCGAGTCGCAGGAGTTCCTGGAGGAACACAAAACGTGCCTCGAACAGGTTTTCGGTGATCATCGCCGAGCCGTCGGCGACGGTGTTCATCGCGGCGAAGAACGGCTGCATGTCGGTCGCGAAGCCGGGGTACGGCAGCGTGACCACGTCCACGGCGGTGGGTCTGCGGTCCATCCGCACCCGGAACCCGTCCGGCACGATGTCGACTGTCGCGCCGGCCACCGTCAACTTGTCGAGCGCGATCTCCAGGTGCTCCGGGCGGGAGTTCAGGACGGTCACGTCGCCCCTGGTCATCGCCGCGCCGACGGCAAAGGTCGCGGCCACGATCCGGTCGGGGACGGTCGTGTGCCGTACGGGATACAGCTTGTCGACGCCCTCGATGGTGATCGTCGACGACCCGGCGCCGTCGATCTTCGCGCCCATCTCCTGGAGCATCTCGCAGATGTCGACGATCTCCGGCTCACGGGCCGCGTTGTCGATCATGGTGACGCCATCCGCGAGGACCGCCGCCATCAGGATGTTCTCGGTCGCGCCGACGCTCGGGAAGTCGAGCCACACGTTCGTGCCGCGCAGCCCCTTGGGGGCCTTGGCGATCAGGAAACCGTGCTCGTTCTCGACGGTGGCACCCAGCTTCACCAGGCCGTCGATGTGCATGTCCAGGCCGCGGGAGCCGATCGCGTCACCGCCCGGGTACGCGACATGCACCTCACCGCAGCGGGCCAGCAGCGGCCCGAGCACGCAGATCGACGCGCGCATGCGGCGCACGAGGTCGTAGTCAGCCTCGAATCCCGGCTCCGCCGGTACGTCGATGGTGAGCGTGCGCGACACCTCGCCCGTGCTCTCGACCGTGCAGCCGAGCCGCCGGAGCAGCTCGCTCATGATCTCCACGTCGAGGATGCCCGGCACCTCCTCCAGCACCGTCGTGCCCTCGGCGAGAAGAGCCGCCGCCATGAGCTTGAGGGCGCTGTTCTTCGCGCCCGTGATTCGTACTTCGCCGGCGAGCCGCGCTCCGCCTGTCACCCGGAACCTGTCCATCCGGACATCGTATTGCCCCAAACCCCCTGGTCACGACGAGCCGGGGTGCCGCACGCTAACCTCACGCCCATGGTCAACCTCACGCGTATCTACACCCGTACCGGCGATGACGGCACCACCCGTCTGGGCGACATGTCCAAGACAACGAAAACCGACCCCCGGCTGTCGGCCTACGCCGACGTCGACGAGGCCAACTCGGTCATCGGCCTGGCCCTGGCGATGGGCGCCCTGGAGGAGGACGTGGTCACACTGCTGACCCGCATCCAGAACGACCTGTTCGACGTCGGCGCGGACCTGTGCACGCCGGTCGTGGAGAACCCGGAGTACCCCCCGTTGCGGGTCGAACAGCAGTACATCGACGCGCTCGAAGCAGCGTGCGACAAGTACAACGAGGAACTGCCGAAGCTGAAGAGCTTCATCCTGAACGGCGGCACTCCCGGCGCCGCCTACCTGCACCAGGCCCGTACGGTCTGCCGCCGCGCGGAGCGCACCACGTGGGCTGCCCTTGAGGTGCACGGCGAGACGATGAACGTCCTGACGGCGAAGTACCTCAACCGCCTGTCGGACCTGCTGTTCATCCTGGCCCGCTACGCCAACCGTGTCACGGGCGACCCGCTATGGGTGCCGGGCGCCAACCGTTAGCAGTATCCCAACAACAGCAACAGCAACAGCAACAGCAACAGCGACAGCGACTGAGCGAAGCGAAGGAGCGCGTCCGGAGGACGCAGCTTTTCCGGGCGACGCACGGGCGCCGAGTGGCTCCGGAGCGAAGCGACGGAGGGGGCACCTCCCGGACGGAGTCTGGGGGAACGAGGAAAACGCCCGTGCCTGGAGCCCGGCGTAAACTCAAGCTACGTTGACGCGTTGGCCGGGGGGCGCGGCCTCAAGCCAGGCCAGGAACCCGGTCAGCGCGTCGTCGCTCATCGCAAGTTCGATGTCCGCGCCGTTGTGGCGGGCCTCCAGGACCACGGACCCGGCGAGCAGCGCCAGTTCCTCCTGGCCCACGGGCAGTCGTTTGCCGACCACCTCGATGTCGTGGCGCTCCATGACGCGGCGGGGTCGCGGCGAGTAGCTGAAGACGCGGAACCATTCGATCTGGTCGCCGCTGTAGCGGCCGATCCCGAAGACCCAGCCTTTGCCGTGGTCCACGGGGACCACCGGCCCGGAGCCCTCAGCGGACTCGGTGCCGGGCGCTTCGTCCCCGGCCGACTGCGGGGCGTCGAGGGACGGGCGGCCGTCCGTGTGCACGCGCAGCGAGCAGTCGAACGTGCCGCCGGGGCGCTGGACCAGATGCCGGCGCAGCGCGAACGCCGCCACCCCCAACGCAGCCAGGACCACAACACCGACGATGGACAGCACGATTGCGAGGATCATCCTGATCGACCTCCTCGCTCCCGCTGAACGCGCTTACGGTGCCGTGGCCCTGCTGGGGGTACTGCTGGTGTTGCCTGTTACTGCTTGTACTGCTTGAAGACCGGGTGGTCTCAGTGGTCGGTTCCGACGCCGGCGGCCCGCAGGCGGGTCTCCGCACGGCGCTCAGCCGAGGCGTCCTGGGCCGAACCCGCCGTCTCCTTGGCGCGCTGGGCGCGGTCGACGTCGATCTCGTCGGCCAGCTCGGCGATCTCCGCCAGGATGGAAAGGTTGTTGTCGGCGTACGAGACGAAACCGCCGTGCACGGCCGCGACGACAGTGCCGCCGTCAGCCTGACGGATGGTCACCGGACCCGACTCGAGGACACCGAGGATCGGCTGGTGTCCTGCCTGGACTCCGATGTCGCCGTCGGTCGTACGGGCGATGACGATGGTGGCCTCGCCGGACCACACCTTGCGGTCGGCCGCGACCAGCTCGACATGCAGCTCAGCCAAGGTGGCTCCTCAAGTCGTACCCGCGAGACAGCACGCGGGTGAGGTCAGGATAACGGTCGCCGGGACCCCGGAACCAACCGGCTCAGCCGATCGGACCCCCGGCGGGGTGGGCTGCCCTTCCGTACGGGAGGACAACCCGGTCAGCGCTGAGGGGCGGGCGGTGAGACCGGCCGCCCCTCAGTGCCTACTTCTACAGCGATGGTCGCGTAGCGGACCGGAGCGCAGCCGAAGGCTGCGGCCGTTCCGGCGGCGCGCTGAGGCGGCGACGTTACGTGAGCGAAGCGAACGTAACGTCGCCCTCAGTGCTTGGAGCCGGTATCAGCAGGTCACTTCTTGTTGAGCTCGAAGATGGCCTTTTCAAGGTCGTCCAGGCCACCGAGCATGAAGAACGCCTGCTCGGGTGCGTGGTCGTACTTGCCGTCAGCGATCGCGTTGAACGCCTCGATGGTCTCCGACAGCGGAACGTCGGAACCGTCGAGACCCGTGAACTGCTTCGCCACGTGGGTGTTCTGCGACAGGAACCGCTGGATACGCCGCGCACGGTGGACGGTGAGCTTGTCCTCTTCGGAAAGCTCGTCCATACCGAGGATCGCGATGATGTCCTGGAGGTCCTTGTACTTCTGCAGGATGTTCTTGACCCGCATGGCGGTGTCGTAGTGCTCCTGGCCCACGTACCGCGGGTCGAGGATGCGGGACGTCGAGTCCAGCGGGTCCACGGCCGGGTAGATGCCGAGCTCCGAGATCGGACGCGAGAGCACCGTGGTGGCGTCGAGGTGCGCGAACGTCGTGGCCGGAGCCGGGTCGGTCAGGTCGTCCGCGGGGACGTAGATCGCCTGCATCGAGGTGATCGAGTGACCGCGGGTCGAGGTGATGCGCTCCTGGAGCACACCCATCTCGTCGGCCAGCGTCGGCTGGTAGCCCACCGCGGAGGGCATCCGGCCGAGCAGGGTCGACACCTCGGAACCGGCCTGGGTGAACCGGAAGATGTTGTCGATGAAGAGCAGAACATCCTGCTTCTGCACATCGCGGAAGTACTCCGCCATGGTCAGGGCAGAAAGCGCCACGCGCAGACGGGTGCCCGGGGGCTCGTCCATCTGGCCGAAGACCAGCGCAGTCTGTTCGAAGACGCCGGCCTCCTTCATCTCTTCGATGAGGTCGTTGCCCTCACGGGTGCGCTCGCCGACGCCGGCGAACACCGAGACGCCCTCGTGCAGCTTGGCCACACGGACGATCATCTCCTGGATGAGCACCGTCTTACCGACGCCCGCTCCGCCGAAGAGGCCGATCTTTCCACCCTTGACGTACGGGGTGAGAAGGTCGATGACCTTGATGCCGGTCTCGAACATCTCGGTCTTCGAGTCGAGCTGGTCGAAGGCCGGGGCCTTGCGGTGGATGCCCCAGCGCAGTTCCGGCTTGAAGGTCTCCGGGTCCGCGTTGAGCACCTCACCGAGGGCGTTGAAGACCTTGCCCTTGGTGATGTCGCCGACCGGCACCGTGATCTGCTCGCCGGTGTTGGTGACGACAGCGCCGCGGACGAGGCCGTCGGTCGGCTGCATGGAGATGGCACGGACGAGGCCGTTGCCGAGGTGCTGCTCGACCTCAAGGGTCAGCGTCTTCATCTCGGCCAGCGGCGCGTCGCCGTCGACATCCGCCTGGACGTGCAGCGCGTGGTAGATCCCCGGCATGGCGTCGACGGGGAACTCCACGTCGACGACCGGGCCGATGACCCGCGCGACACGACCGGTCGCCGTGATCGTCGTGTCAGTGGTCGTGGTCATGTGTTAGTCACTCCCCGCGTTCGCATCGGCCATGGCGTTGGCGCCGCCGACGATCTCGCTGATTTCCTGGGTGATCTCCGCCTGACGCGCGTTGTTCGCCAAACGCGTCAACGTACGGATGAGGTCTTCGGCGTTGTCGGTAGCCGACTTCATCGCCCGGCGCCGGGCCGCGTGCTCGGAAGCAGCGGACTGGAGCAGCGCGTTGTAGATGCGGCTCTCGATGTACCGCGGCAGCAGGGCGTCGAGGACGCCCTCCGCCGAAGGCTCGAACTCATAGAGCGGGAAGGTGCCGCCGGGCGGCTCCTCCTCCGTCTCTTCGACGACCAAGGGCAGGATGCGCGAGGCAACCGGCTTCTGGGTCAGCATCGAGACGAACTCGGTGGAGACGATGTGGATCTCGTCCACGCCGCCTTCCTCGGTGGGCGTCACGAACGCGTCGAGCAGTGCGCCCGCCACCTTCTTGGCATCCGCGTACTGCGGATTGTCCGAGAAGCCGTGCCACTGGCCGTCAAGCTCCAGGTTGCGGAACTTGTAGAAGCCGGTGCCCTTGCCGCCGATGACGTAGCGGCGTACTTCCTTGCCCTCGGACCGCAGCAGCTCGCTGAGCTGCTGCGCTTCCTTGATGGCGCTGGAGTTGTACGCCCCCGCGAAGCCGCGGTCGCTGGTGACCAGCAAGACCGCGGCACGCGTGGGCTTGGACACCGCTGTGGTCAGCGGGTGCTTCGCGTTGGAGAAGGTAGCGACCGCCGACACCGCGCGGGTGAGCTCGATCGCGTACGGCTTGGACGCGGCAACGCGCTGCTGCGCCTTGACGATCCGCGACGCCGCGATGAGTTCCTGGGCGCGCGTGATCTTCTTGGTCGCCGACACGGACTTGATCCGCCGTCGGTAGACCCGAAGTTGGGCTGCCATCGGTCAGGACTCTCCGTTCGTCACTTCTTGTCGGCCGGAGGAACGTGCTTCTTGATGGTCTCCTGGCCGGCCGCGTCCTTGGACAGGGCCGAGACGGGAGCATCGTTGACCAGCAGGCTGCCGTCACGCACGGTGAAGGTGTTCTTGAAGGTCTTGATGGCCGCGTCGAGCGCGTCCTTCGTACCGTCGTCCATCTTCTTGCCCGACTCGCGGATGGTCTCCAGCACAGCGGCGTGGCTGCTGCGCAGGAACTCCAGGAGCCCGGTCTCGAAGCGGCGGATGTCCTCCACCGGGACGTCGTCCAGGCGGCCGGTGGTGCCGGCCCAGATGGAGACGACCTGCTCCTCCATCGGGAACGGCGCGTACTGACCCTGCTTGAGCAGCTCGACCATGCGGGCGCCACGCTCGAGCGCGGCCCGCGAGGTCGGGTCCAGGTCGGAACCGAAGGACGCGAACGCCTCCAGCTCGCGGTACTGGGCCAGGCCCAGACGCAGCTGGCCGGCCACGTCCTTCATCGCCTTCGTCTGCGCGGATCCACCGACTCGGGAGACGGAGATACCGACGTTGACAGCGGGGCGGACACCCTGGTTGAAGAGGTCCGACTCGAGGAAGCACTGACCGTCGGTGATCGAGATCACGTTGGTCGGGATGTACGCCGAGACGTCGTTGCCCTTGGTCTCGATGATCGGCAGGCCGGTCATCGAACCCGCGCCCAGCTCGTCCGAGAGCTTCGCGCAACGCTCGAGGAGACGTGAGTGCAAGTAGAAGACGTCTCCGGGGTAGGCCTCGCGCCCCGGCGGACGACGAAGGAGCAGGGACACGGCGCGGTACGCCTCGGCCTGCTTCGTCAGGTCGTCGAACACGATGAGGACGTGCTTGCCCTGGTACATCCAGTGCTGGCCGATGGCCGAACCGGTGTACGGAGCGAGGTACTTGAAGCCGGCCGGGTCCGAAGCGGGGGCGGCGACGATGGTGGTGTACTCCATCGCGCCGGCCTCTTCGAGGGAACGACGGACCGCAGCGATCGTCGAACCCTTCTGACCGATGGCCACGTAGATGCAGCGGACCTGCTTGGTCGGGTCGCCCGACTTCCAGTTGTCCCGCTGGTTGATGATCGTGTCGACGCAGACCGCGGTCTTGCCGGTCTGCCGGTCGCCGATGATCAGCTGACGCTGACCGCGACCGATCGGGGTCATCGAGTCGATGGCCTTGATGCCGGTCTGCATCGGCTCGTGGACCGACTTGCGGTGCATGACGCCGGGAGCCTGAAGCTCCAGCGCGCGCCGGCCCTCGGGGACGATCTCGCCGAGACCGTCGATCGGTGCGCCGAGGGGGTCGACAACGCGGCCGAGGAAGTTGTCGCCGACGGGGGCGGACAGCACCTCGCCGGTACGACGGACCTTCTGGCCCTGTTCGACGCCGGCGAAGTCACCAAGGATGACGACGCCGATCTCGTGGACGTCGAGGTTCTGGGCCAGACCCAGGGTGCCGTCTTCGAACTTCAGCAGCTCGTTGGTCATGACCGAGGGCAGACCCTCGATCTTCGCAATGCCGTCGAAAGCCTGGGTGACAGTACCGACCTCTTCGCGTGAGGCTGCGTCGGGCTTGAAGTCCTCGACGAAGCGCTCAAGGGCGTCCCGGATCTCCTCCGGCCGGATCGTGAGCTCCGCCATCTGGTGTCCCTGCTCTCCTAGGTGGTGGGGAACGGTCCGTTGTCCTCCGGTCAACCCGGCGACGATGTCGTACCGCAGTAATGCAATTTCAAGTATTCGGTCCGGCTGCAGTGCGGGCTTCAGCCCGAGATGCGCCGGCCGGCCTCGTCCAGCTTGGTGGCGGTGCTGCCATCGATGATGTCGTCACCGATCTCCACCCGTACGCCGCCGAGGACCTCGGTGTCGATTTCGACGTTGAGGTGCACGGTGCGCCCGTAGAGCTTGCCCAGCGCCGCCGTGAGGCGGGTGCGCTGCTCTTCGGTGAGCGGCATCGCGACCGTCACCAGGCCGACCATCCGCCGGCGGCGTGCTGCCGCCAGGTTCTGGTACGAGTCCAGCGACGATTCCAGGCTACGGCCGCGCGGGGTGGAGACCACTCGGGTCACCAGCCGCTCGGTGACCGGCTGCACCTTGCCCGCGAGCAGACCCGAGACGAGCTCGGACTTGCGGGTGTCGGTGACCGCCGGGTCGGTCAGCGTGGAGCGCAGCGAGCGCTCCGCGTTGACGATGCGGCCGAAGCGGAACAGCTCGTCCTCGAGATCGTCGAGCTTGCCGTCGCGCTCCGCGATGATCAGCTCGGCGTCCACGGACAGTTCGTCCACGGCGTCGGCCAGGTCACGCGGAACGGACCAGTTCGCCCGGGCCATACCGGCCAGCAGATCGGCGACCGGGCCACCGACCTTGCCCGCGAAGAGCGAGCCCATGAGCTGCGCCTTGGACTCGCCGGTGCGGGCCGAGTCGGTCAGCGTGCGGCGCAGGGCCACGTTGCTGTCCAGGACCTGGGTCACCGAGTAGAGCTCGGCGGCCACCTGGGCCATGTCGGTCGTGGTCGCGGTGGCGAGGGCGTCGAGACGCTCCCTGGCCGCGGCCATCGACTCCCGGCTGGCGCCCAGCATCAGGAAACCTTTGCCGAAGAGCCGGCCTCGGCGTCAGCCTTGGCCTCAAGCTCCTCAAGGAAGCGGTCGACGATGCGGCGCTGGCGCGCCTCGTCCTCAAGGGACTCACCGACGATCCGGCCGGCCAGCTCAGTGGCGAGCTTGCCGAACTCCTGGCGGAGCACGTTGGAGGCCTGCTTGCGGTCGGATTCGATCTGCGCGTGACCTGCCGCGACGATCTCGTCCTTGATCCGCTGGCCTTCTTCGCGCATGTCCGCGATGGCTGCCGCGCCGGACTCCTTGGCCTTCTGGAGTTCAGCGTTCTGCTCGCGGCGTGCGTCGGCGAGCTCGGTGCGGTAGCGCTCGAGCTCTGCCTGGGCCTGGGCCTGTGCCTCTTCGGCACGTACCAGGCCGCCTTCGATGGCGTCCGTGCGATCAGCCAGCGTCTTGGCGATCTTGGGAAGAAGGATCTTCCACATGACCGCGAAGACGATGAGGAACGCCACGCCACCGATGATGATCTCGTCGAGCGGCGGAAGAAGCGGGTTCTGCTTCTCCGTGCTGGCCAAGAAGGAAATCACGGTGCGGGAACCTCCGTCAGGGGGTTAGGCGTCTTGTTGAGGAGACGTCAGAGACCGAAGACGAACGGCATGACGATGCCGATGAGGGCGAGTGCCTCGACCAGCGCGAAGCCGATGAACATGTTGGAGCGGATCATGTTGGCAGCCTCAGGCTGGCGGGCCATGGCCTGCACGCCGTTACCGAAGATGATGCCGACGCCGACGCCCGGGCCGATGGCCGCGAGGCCGTAGCCGATGGAACCGAGGGAGCCGGAGACCTCAGCGAGGGTGTTCATGGGGGGGTTTCCTTTTTTCGAGGCCGGCAGGCATTCCACCGGACGACGGTTTGAGGAGAAGGATGGCTTGGGGTTCTCAGTGCTCTGCTTCGAGTGCACCGGAGATGTAGGAGGCCGTCAGCATCGTGAAGATGTAGGCCTGAAGCGCCTGGATCAGCAGCTCGAACGCCACGAGCGCGACCACTACGACGAACGAGGTCGCCGAGTAGAACATCGCGTCAACCCGGGGTGCCAGGAGGTACCAGGCACCGACCGAGAACGTCACGATCAGCATGTGACCGGCGAACATGTTCGCGAACAGTCGGACGGCCAGGGTGAACGGTCGCACGATGACGCCGGAGAGCAGTTCGATCGGCGCAAGGAGGATGTAGATCGGCCACGGCACGCCGGGCGGGAACATCATGTTCTTGAAGTAGCCGACGAAGCCCTGGTTCTTGATACCCAGGATCAGGTACGTGAGCCAGACCATCAGCACGATCGACACAGGGAAGGCGATCCGTGAGGTCGCCGGGAACTGCGCGAACGGGATGATCGACATCACGTTCATGATCCAGACGAAGAAGAACATCGAGAACAGGAAGGGGACGAACTTGTCGCCCTTCTTGCCGATGGTCTCCCGCGAGATCTGGTCGCGGACGAAGAGGTAGCCGATCTCGCCGAGCGACTGCACCTTGCCGGGCACCAGCTTCGGTTTGGCGAAGGCGCTCCAGAAGAACGTCACCACCAGCGCGACGCAGATGACCGTCAGAAGCATCGGCTTGGTGAAGTCGAAACCGCCGATGCTGAAGATCGGCTTGAAATCGAAGACGTTCAGACCCGGCGCCGGGAAACCACACCCGGAGAACAGGTGGCAATTGCTCTCGCTGGCGAGCACCCCTACGTCAGCACTCACCGCGGACTCCTTCGACGTGAAGCATCTGTTACGTCAACCTCGATGTGTCGGCGTGGCGCAAATCCACGGAGCGGCACTGTTACCTGGTCTGTCTTGGTCGTGCTGGGTGTTCGTGTGGGGCAGTGCCGCACGTTCGGGAGGGTCTGCGAACGTGGTCCGGCACTGGTCACGACGGCATTCTTCCGTAGCGGAGGTAAACCAGCCACATCGACAGAATGACGCCGGTGACGATTCCGATCGGCAGGAAGAGCGCGTCGTACCCGGTCCACCGGTCGATCAGCCAGCCAAGGCCCCCGTAGAAGAACATTCCACCGAGGATGTAGCTCATGATCGACCAGGCACCGTTGGACAGTCCCTGGTTCAGATCCTCAGGGTTTCCCTTGGACCCGCTCACACCGCACCGGACAATAGCAGCAGCGCGGGGTCTGGATCACGCCAGGGTCGGGGACTGTGCAGTGAATTGATCATTGCTTCCCGTCCGGTGATCCGACCTCGTCGGTGGCCGTGCTCCGGGCCGTCTCTTCCGCGGGTTCCACGTAGAGCATCTTCAACTTGAGGAAGGCCCGCACCTGGAAGGTGACCCACACCAACGCGCAAGCCAACACGGTCAGCCCGAAGGCTTTGGTGTTGAAGAGATTGGTGTTCTTGAAGAGGCTCATGAACAACCCGAGCACCAGGATCTTCACCAGATAGGTGGCCAGCGCGACGTTCATGAGCATGTCCGGGTTGGAGCGGGACACCCGGCTCATCACCAGTTGCGATACGGCGAAGAAGCCGATCACCAGGACCGCTGCGGACAGCGCCCCGATGACCCCTTTGCCGCCGGCCAGCACGAAGGACACGATTGCGGCCACGACTCCGACGATTGCCGTCGGGATCGCAGCGTCCTTCAGGACGCGCGCATCGTTCGCCTGCATGTCAGTTCTCCGACATCGGGTTCGTGGACAGGGGTTGACAGGAACGTATGACCTGGCGAAACCAAGCTGGCGCTGTTCAGAGCTCCGTCACCACGCTCAGCGCGTCCCGGAGGTTCTATTCGGCCCATAGCCCTAGTTCGTGAACAGTATCACAAACTATTTGAGCAGAGCTTTACCCATTCGTGTGTACAAGCTCACAGCTATCCGACGGCTCATCTGGCCCCGGACCTGCGGTTCCACCACGCTTTCGACGCCTGTCCCGGCGGTAGCGCGGGGGCACGAACGAATACAGCCATCTGGGCGCATGCGGGCGCAACGGAAGCAGCAGGACCACAAGCCCGAAGGCCATCAGCCCGAGTCCGACGTACACGATCGGCCGGCGGTCGGGGCTGACAGACAACAGCACGGTGAAGCCGGCGATCAGTCCCGACCAGAAGTACATGATCATGACGGCCCGGCTGTGCGAGTGGCCGATCTCCAGGAGCCGGTGGTGCAGGTGCCCCTTGTCCGCGGCGAACGGCGACTGGCCGGCCCAGCCGCGCCGCAGCACCGCGAGGACCAGGTCCATGAACGGCACGATCAACACCGCGAACGGCAGCACCAGCGGAATGTAGACAGGCACCAGCTTGTGGGTGGCGAAGGCCTCGGATCCACCCGACTCGGCGGCGAACACGTCAGGGTCGAGGCGGCCGGTCAGGGTGACGGCGGCGGCGGCCAGCATCAGGCCGATCAGCATCGACCCGGAGTCGCCCATGAAGATCCGCGCCGGGTGCAGGTTGTGCGGCAGGAAGCCCAGGCACATCCCGATCAGCAGGGCGCTGAACAGTGTGGGCGCGGCGGTGCCGTAGATCGTGTAGCCGAACCACAGGCGGTACGAATAGAGGAAGAACGCCCCGGCGGCGATGCACACCATGCCGGCGGCCAGCCCGTCCAGGCCGTCCACGAAGTTGACCGCGTTGATCGTCAGGACGACGACCCCGATGGTGAGCAACGCGCCCTGGGTGGGGGTCAGCGACACGGTGCCGATACCCGGGATCGGCAGGAAGAGGATCACGATCCCCTGCCAGACCATCACTCCGGCGGCCAGCGCCTGGCCGAGCAGTTTGATGATCGCGTCGACGCCCCACTTGTCGTCGATGACGCCGAGCAGGCAGATCAGCGCACAGCCGGACAACAGGGCCTGGACATCAGTGGAGTCATCGAAGACGACGGCCATGCCGGGCAGGTGCCGGGCGATCAGCAGTCCGGCGCACAGTCCGCCGAACATCGCCATACCGCCCAGGCGCGGGGTGGGTTCCTTGTGGACATCGCGGTCGCGGATCTCCGGCATCGCGCCCGCGGCGATCGCGAACCTGCGAACCGCGCCTGTCAGCAGATAGGTGACAGCCGCGGCTACGAACAACGTGAGCAGGTACTCGCGCAAGACTCAAGCCACCGTTCAGGCTCCGACATGGTTTTGGTGCCACCCGCACCTATGAGGACACCTGGACCGGGTGCACAGTTCCAGCGCGCCACGATCGCATAAGCCGGTGTACGTATTCCAGCCGGGCCGCCTGAACTCACACGGATCGCGGATAGGCCGGGCACCTGCCGGTCAGCTCGGCGACCGTGGCGGCGATGCCCGCTGCGGCGTTGCCGTCAGCATCCCGTACGGCCTGGCCGATCAGGCTGGCGATCTCCTTCATGTGCCCCTCGGTCATGCCCTGAGTGGTCACCGCCGGGGTCCCGACCCTGATGCCGGAGGAGATCATCGGCTTGGCCGGGTCGAACGGGATGGCGTTCTTGTTCAGCACGATACCCGCCCGGTCGCAGCGCGCCTCGGCCTCCCGGCCGCTGACCGGGGCGCCCCCTACATCAAGACCACGCAGGTCGAGTAGGGCCAGATGGGTGTCCGTACCGCCGGACACCGCCCGCATGCCCTCGGCCTCCAGTCCCGCGGCGAGCGCCTGCGCGTTGACGATCACCTGGTGCGTGTACGTACGGAACGACGGCTTCGCGGCTTCGCGCAGCGCGACGGCCTTCGCGGCGACCGCGTGCATCAGCGGGCCTCCCTGGCTGAAAGGGAACACCGCCTTGTCGATCCGCCCGGCCAGTTCCTCCCGGCAGAGGATCATGCCGCCGCGCGGGCCGCGCAGGACTTTGTGCGTCGTGCAGGTGACAACGTCCGCGTACGGGACGGGAGACGGGACGGAGCCGCCTGCGACAAGACCGATGAAGTGTGCGGCGTCCACCATCAGGTAGGCGTCGGCCTCATCAGCGATCTGTCGAAAGATAGAGAAGTCGATAAGTCGCGGATAGGCAGTCGCACCGCAAATGATCATTTTCGGCCGGTGTTGCAACGCCAGGTCCCTGACCTGGTCGTAGTCGATGGTCTCGGTGTCCTCGCGGACGCCGTACGCCACCGTGTTGAACCAGCGCCCGGAGAAGTTCACCCTCGACCCGTGAGTGAGGTGACCGCCGTGCGGGAGTGACATCGCCAGGACCGTGTCACCGGGGACGAGCAGAGCCGCGTATACGGCGAGGTTCGCCGAGGCGCCCGCGTGTGGTTGCACATTGGCGTGCCCCGCGCCGAACAGGTCCTTCGCGCGGGTGACGGCCAGCCGCTCGGCCACGTCCACCTGCGCGCAGCCGCCGTAGTAACGGCGCCCCGGATAGCCCTCGGCGTACTTGTTCGACAACGTAGAGCCGAGGACCGCGAGCACCGCGGGTGAGGTGAAGTTCTCGCTGGCGATCAGTTGGAGGGTGCCGCGCTGCCGTTCCAGCTCCCCCGTGACCACGGCGGCGATCTCCGGATCCTCCCGGGCGAGCAGACCGAAGTCGGGACCCCAGAAGGTTTCGGCGGCGGGAATGGAGGTGCCCATGGCACGGCTCCTTAAGAACAGGGAGGCGGACGGCCTCCACTGTAAGGCGATGAGGCGTACGTCATACAAGAGCGCGTGGAGCCCAATCGACGAGCCAAGCCGTACGAGGCGACGGGCGCGAAGCGTCCCGAGCGCGGGCGGAGCCCGCGTCCTGCGGGGGCGACGCGCTGA
>NZ_JBXAWK010000051.1:0-46202 GCF_057291755.1 Kitasatospora sp. UYEF31 | reverse complement strand
GCTACCGGGCTACCGGGCTACCGGGCTACCGGGCTACCGGGCTACCGGGCTACCGGGCTACCGGGCTACCGGGCTACCGGGCTACCGGGCTACCGGGCTACCGCCACACCAACACGGCACGCCATCAACTGTTGGTCGGGAAACCCAGGTTGATGCCGCCGTGCGACGGGTCCAGCCAGCGCTGCGTGACGACCTTGCCGCGGGTGAAGAAGTGCACGCCGTCCATGCCGTACGCGTGGGTGTCGCCGAACAGCGAGCTCTTCCAGCCGCCGAAGGAGTAGTACGCCACCGGCACCGGGATGGGCACGTTGATGCCGACCATGCCGACCTCAACCTCGTTCTGGAACTTGCGTGCCGCGCCACCGTCGTTGGTGAAGATCGCGGTGCCGTTGCCGTACGGGTTGGAGTTGATGAGCTCCAGGCCTTCGTCGTACGACTCGACGCGCAGGACCGCCAGGACAGGACCGAAGATCTCGTCGGTGTAGATCGACATCTCGGGGGTGACCTTGTCGAACAGGGTCGGGCCCAGCCAGAAGCCGTCGGTGGTGTCGTCACCGTCGATGATCTGCTCGCGGCCGTCCACCACGAGCTCGGCACCCTGCTTGACGCCGGCCTCGACGTAGGAGATCACCTTGTCTGCGTGCTGGCGCGTGACCAGCGGACCCATGTCCGAGGTCGCGTTGCAGCCGGCGCCGACGCGCAGACCCGCGACGCGCTCCTTGATCTTGGCAATCAGCTCGTCGGCGATCGGCTCGACCGCGACCAGGGCGGAGATCGCCATGCAGCGCTCGCCCGCCGCGCCGAAACCGGCGTTGACGGCGGCGTCGGCGACGAGGTCCAGATCTGCGTCCGGGAGGACCAGCATGTGGTTCTTAGCGCCACCGAGTGCCTGGACACGCTTGCCGTAGCGGGTGCCGTTCTCGTACACGTACTTGGCGATCGGCGTGGATCCCACGAACGAGACGGACTTGACGTCCGGGTGCTCCAGGAGGCGGTCGACGGAGACCTTGTCACCGTGGACGACGTTGAACACGCCGTCGGGCAGCCCGGCCTCCTTCCACAGCTCGGCGAGGAAGTTGGCCGTCGACGGGTCCTTCTCGGACGGCTTGAGGATCACCGTGTTGCCGGTGGCGATGGCGACGGGGAAGAACCACATCGGGACCATGGCCGGGAAGTTGAACGGCGAGATGATCGCGACGGGGCCGAGCGGCTGGCGGATGGAGTAAACGTCCACGCCGGTGGACGCCTGCTCGCTGTAGCCGCCCTTCTGCAGGTGCGGGACGCCGCAGGCGAACTCCACGACCTCCTGGCCTCGGGCGATCTCGCCGAGTGCGTCGGAATGCACCTTGCCGTGCTCTTCGACGATGATCGCGGCGAGCTCGTCCTTCTTGGAGTCGAGCAGCTCACGGAAGCGGAAGAGCACCGTCGAGCGCTTGGCCAGCGACGTGTCCCGCCAGGAGGCGAAGGCCGATACCGCGGCGCTGACGGCCTGGTCCACCTCGGCCACCGAGGCGAAGTCCACCGTGCCGGTGACCTTGCCGGTCGCGGGGTTGTAGATGTCGCCCTTGCGCTCGGAGGAACCCACGAAGGAACGACCCGCGATCCAGTGGGTGATGTGCTTGCTCAAGTCTGACCTCCGGGGAAGGCGCCGGGCGATCGACCGGCTGGGGAGTGGGTCGGTGTCACCGTCCGGGGCGGCAGGCCCGGGGCGGCACACACCTCGATACCAGCCAGTTTTACCGGGCCGCCCTCCGCAGACAACCGTCACCGTGTCGGCGATCAACCAATCGAGCTTGCAGTACGTAAAGAGCCCGCTGCGGGAGCGGCGCATCCGGCCCCGTGCCACCCTGCACGGGGCCCGGACAGCGCCACCCAGCGCAGCCCCGCATGGGGCCGGACAATCCCGCCCCGCGCCACCCTGCACGGGGCCCGGACAGCACCTTCACCGACACGACACGACAACGACAAGCAGGCACAGGGCAACCTCAAGGGCGCCCCGTGCCTGCTGCGATCAACTCAACC
Source organism: Kitasatospora sp. UYEF31 (assembly GCF_057291755.1). Taxonomy (NCBI): domain Bacteria; kingdom Bacillati; phylum Actinomycetota; class Actinomycetes; order Kitasatosporales; family Streptomycetaceae; genus Kitasatospora; species Kitasatospora sp. UYEF31. Next base: position 44,180 of record NZ_JBXAWK010000051.1, on the reverse strand, counting down.
GAAACTCACCTGAAGCCCTCCGGCGACTTCACCAGGAGCTCATCCGAAACTCACCGGGAACCCGCCAGGAGAACTCACAGGGAAACTCACCAGGATCAGCTGTCGAAGCCCATCCCGACCTTGTCCAGCGCCTTGAGCCAGAGGTTGCGCCTGCCTTCGTTCCGGTCAGCGGCATCCATCGACCTGCGCGTCAGTTCGACACCGATCCAGCGGACCGGCTCCGGCGGGAACGGGATCGGCTTGGTGCGCACCATCTCCAGCTCCGTACGCTCCGTGGATCGTCCTTCGAGGAAGTCGAGCATGACCTCCGCGCCGAAGCGCGTAGCGCCCACGCCGAGCCCCGTGTAGCCCATCGCGTACGCGACCTTGCCCTTGTAGGCGGTCCCGTAGAACGCGCTGAACCGCGAGCAGCTGTCGATAGCGCCGCCCCAAGTGTGTGTGAAGCGCAGGCCCGCCAGCGTCGGGAAGGTCTCGAAGAAGTGCTCGGCCAGCTTGGCGAAGGTCGCCGGACGCTGGTCGTACTCGCCCTTCACGTGACCGCCGAAGTAGTAGATGGCGTCGTAGCCGCCCCACAGGATCCGGTTGTCGTCGGTCAGCCGGTAGTAGTGGAACTGGTTGGCGCAGTCGCCGATGCCCTGACGGCCCGTCCAACCGATCGAGGCGAGCTGCTCGTCGGTGAGCGGCTCAGTCATCATCGCGTAGTCGTAGACCGGTGTGATGAACGGCCGGATGCGCTTGACCAGCGCGGGGAAGACGTTGGTGCCCAGCGCGACCTGGCCGGCGAAGAGACTTCCGTACGGCGTCTTGATCACCATGCCGGACCCGTGTGCCGTCATCTCCTCGCCCTTGGTGTGCTCGAAGATCCGCACGCCGAGTTCCAGGCAGACCTTCTTCAGGCCCCAGGCCAGGCGGGCCGGGTCGACCATCGCGACGCCGTCCTTGTCCCACACGGCGGCCAGGTAGGTTGGGGAGTCGACCTCGGCGCGGATCTGCTCCGTGTCCAGGAAGGTCAGTTCGGTTCCGTACCGGGCGGACAGTTCGACCGTCTCGCGGAGGTCGTCGACCTGGTACTGCTCGGTGGCGACGTCGAGTTCGCCGGTCCGCTCCCAGCTGCAGTCGATGCCGTACTTCTTGATCGTGTCCTCGATGGCCTGGAGGTTCTCCCGGCCCAGGCGCTCAAGGGTCTCCAGTTCGTCCGGCCAGCGGTCGAGGCCGTTGTGGAAGCCGTGGGTGAGGCTCGCGGCGCAGAATCCGCCGTTGCGGCCCGAGGCGGCCCAGCCGATCTCGTTGCCCTCGATGAGGACCACATCGCGGGACGGGTCCCGCTCCTTGGCGAGCAGCGCGGTCCACAGACCGGAGTAACCACCACCGACCACGGCCAGGTCGCAGTGCTCCGTGCCGATCAGCGCGGGGCAGGCGTCGGGCCGGTCGGGCCGGTCGGGCCGGTCGAGCCAGTACGGGGTGGGCGACGCGCCCGCGAGGGCGTGCACCGCACTCCTGACCGGGTCGTGAGCGGACAGTTCAGGATCCACGTGGTTGGCAGGATCCATGGGTTTCCACCACTTTCGTGACGCCCGGCACGGGTCGTCACATCGAACCAAACGGTTGATTTTCTACCGTACGTCAGGCCCCGCCCCAAGGCGCGCGGCGCAGCAGGGCAGCAGCACACGTGCAGAACAGGGCAGCAAGGCGTCAGCGCCCGGTTTACGGCACTCAGCCGGGTGATGGCCGGCACCCGCCCGCCGCGTAGCAGGGGTCGGGCGCCGCAGGTCATCACGGCAGAGGATTCAGCACCCCGGTCGGGTCAGGCGCTCTGCTTCGCGCGGCGCGCGGAGCGGACCTGACTGACCAGGACGATCGCCACGGCGATGAGGAACATCGCCGAGCCGATCACGTTGATCTGCGGGGGTGTGCCGCGCTGCGCGGCGCCCCACACGTACATCGGGAAGGTGACGGTGTCACCGGAGTTGAAGTTGGTGATCACGAAGTCGTCGAAGCTCAGCGCGAAGGCGAGCATCGCGCCGGCGCCGATGCCGGGCAGCGCCTGCGGGAAGGTGACCCGCCAGAACGTCTGCAGCGGTGTCGCGTAGAGGTCCTGGGCGGCCTCTTCGAGCTTCGGGTCCATTCCGAGGACCCGGGCCTTCACCGCGACCACCACAAAGCTGAGGCAGAACATGATGTGGGCGATCAGGATCGTCCAGAAGCCGAACGTGATCTTCATGTTGAGGAACAGGGTGCCCAGCGAGGCGCCCATGACGACCTCGGGCATCGACATCGGGAGGAACAGCAGCGTGTTGACCGTGCTCCGGCCGCGGAACCGGTAGCGGCCGAGCGCGAACGCGATGGCCGTACCGAGAACCGTGGCGCCGATCGTGGACAGCACCGCGATCTTCAGGCTGACGCCCAGGGATCCACAGATGTCGCCGACGCCGCACGGGTTCGTCCAGGCGTCGGTACTGAAGTTGCTCCAGGTGTAGTTGAACCGGCCGTTCGGCTTGTTGAACGAGAACGCCAGAACAACCAGGTTCGGCAGGGTCATGTAGATCAGCGCGAGCGCGCCGAGGATCAGGATGACGTGGCGGCGCAGCCAGGCCAGAGCCGAGTTGAACAGCATCAGACGAGATCCTCCGTACCGGCCCTGCGGATGTACACCGTGACCATCAGCACGATCAGCAGCATCAGAACGAATGACAGTGCGGCCGCGGTCGGGTAGTCCAGAACCCGCAGGAACTGGCTCTGGATGACGCCGCCGGCCATCGCGTCGTCCGGGGAGCCCAGCCACTGCGCGTTGACGTAGTCACCGGAGGCCGGGATGAACGTCAGCAGCGTTCCGGAGACCACGCCGGGCATGGAGAGCGGCAGGGTGACCCGGCGGAATGTGGTCCGCGGGTTCGCGTAGAGGTCGTTGCTCGCTTCGAGCAGGCGCGGGTCGAGCCGCTCTAGTGAGGCGTACAGCGGCAGCACCATGAAGGGCAGGAAGTTGTACGTCAGGCCGCAGATCACCGCGAGCGGTGTGGCCAGTACGCGGTCCCCCTGCGTCAGTCCGAGCAGGGCTGTGACGTCGGTGAACTTCAGTGCGTTGAGCGCTTCGACGACCATGCCGTTGTCGGCCAGGATCGTCTTCCACGCCAGTGTCCGCACCAGAAAGCTGGTGAAGAACGGGGCGATGACCAGGACCAGCCACAGGCCGCGCCATTTGCCGGCCTTGAAGGCGATGGCGTACGCGAGGGGATAGCCGATCAGGAGGCACATGACGGTGGCCGCGGCCGAGTAGCCGAACGAGCGGGCGAATTGCGGCCAGTACTGGCTTATCGCATCCGAGTAGGTGGACCAGTGCCAGGTGAACTCGTACCCCTTCTCCAGACCGCCGGTCTGGAGTGAGGTTGAGCCCTGGACGAACATCGGGACCGCGAAGAAGACGACCAGCCAGAGGATGCCCGGGGCGAGCAGGAGGTACGGGATCATCCGGCCCCGTGCCTTGGGTTCTGCACCGCCCGGGGCGGCGGGGTCGGCCGTCTTGGTGGTGCCGACGTGGGCGAGCGCGCTCACGCCACCGCCTCGGCGGTCTCGGCGGTCTCGGCGCTGTCTTCGGCCGTCTTCTCCGGTCCGGAGGCGGGCGCGGCGCTGTCCTTCGTGCCGTCAGCCACGCCTTCAGCCGTGTCTTCAGCCACGAGGCCGAAGCCGTGGCCCGGGTTCCAGGACAGCGTCACCTGCGCGCCGGGGCGGAGCCGGTCGTCGCGCTCGATGTTCTGCGCGAAGACGTTGGCCTCCTGGCCCCAGGGCAGCCGTACGACGAACTGGGTGGACACGCCGGTGAAGCCGGCGTCCACGATCTCCACGCCGGACAGCCGGTTGCGGCCTTCGGCCACCTCGTCGCCGGCCCCGTGCATGGAGATCTTCTCGGGTCGGATGCCCATCACCAGGCGGTCGCCGACGGCGCTGTTGCGTGCCGCGGGGAGCGTCATGCGGGTGCCGTGCACGTCGAGGAGGAGGTCCTCGCCGCTGCGTCCGGTGACAGTCGCTTCAAGGAGGTTGGACTGGCCGAGGAAGTTCGCCACGAACGCGGTCTTCGGCGATTCGTACAGGTCGTTGGGCGCACCGAGCTGCTCGATCCGGCCGCCGTTCATCACCGCGATGGTGTCGGCCATGGTCATGGCCTCCTCCTGGTCGTGCGTGACGTGCACGAAGGTGATGCCGACCTCGGTCTGGATGCGCTTGAGCTCCCACTGCATCTGCCGGCGCAGTTTGAGGTCCAGTGCCCCGAGCGGTTCGTCGAGGAGCAGCACCTGGGGGCTGTTGATCAGTGCGCGGGCGACTGCGACGCGCTGCTGCTGGCCGCCGGAGAGCTGGGTGGGCTTGCGCTTGGCGAACGGGCCGAGCTGGACCAGTTCGAGCATCTCCTCGACCGGCTTCTTCACGTCTTTGATCTTTCGGCGCTTCAGGCCGAAGGCGATGTTCTCGAACACGTCCAGGTGCGGGAACAGCGCGTACGACTGGAAGACGGTGTTGACCGGCCGCTTGTACGGCGGCAGCGCGGTCACGTCCTGACCACCGATCAGGACCTGTCCCGAGCTGGGCTGTTCCAGTCCCGCGATCATGCGCAGGGTGGTGGTTTTACCGCAGCCCGAGGCGCCCAGGAGGGCGAAGAACGACCCCTGCGGGATCGTCAGGTCCATCGGGTGCACGGCGGTGAACGAGCTGAAGGATTTGCCCAGCCCGGTCAGGACGACATCGCCTTCGCCCACCGCGCCCTTCCTTCCGGTCTTCCCGGCGGAGTCGGCGCGCTGCTGATCGCTCATGGTTCCCCTCGAAGTGTCACCACCGGGCCGGAGCACGGGGCAGGTCCGGGCGCGGTGGTTCGCGCCGGTGGCCGCAGGAGGGGCTCCCCCTGCGGCCGTCCGCGCTTGTGTGTGTGGTCTGTCAGTCCGTGGACCGGTCACTTCCAGCGGGACCGGTCAGCGGGCCTGGAAGATCGTGCGGTGCCATTCCTTGCGGGCGACCGCGGTGGTCTCGTACATCACGTGCTTGACGTTGGTGTACTCGTCGAACGAGTACTGCGACATGTCCTTGCCGTAGCCGGAGGCCTTGTAGCCGCCGTGCGGCATCTCGCTGATGATCGGGATGTGGTCGTTGACCCACACGCAGCCGGCCTGGATCTCGCGGGTGGCGCGCAGCGAGCGGTAGACGTCGCTGGTCCAGGCGGAGGCCGCCAGGCCGTACGGAGTGTCGTTGGCCAGGGCGATGGCTTCGTCGTCGGTGTCGAACGGCAGGACCGTGAGCACCGGGCCGAAGATCTCGGCCTGCACGATCTCGCTGTCCTGGGCGATGCCGGTGACCAGCGTGGGGCGGTAGAAGGCGCTGCCGCGCGGGGCGTCGGACGGGGCCTCGCCACCAGTGACGATCTTGGCGCCGTAGCCGCGGGCGCGCTCGACGAAGCCGGCCACGCGGTCGCGCTGGGCGACGGACACCAGCGGGCCGATGTCGGTGTCGGGGTCGAACGTGTCACCGAGCTTGATGCCGGCGAAGATGTCGGCCACGCCCGCGACGAAGGCGTCGAACAGGGAGCGGTGGACGTAGGCGCGGGTCGCGGCGGTGCAGTCCTGGCCGGTGTTGATCAGGGAGCCGGCCACGGCTCCGTGCACGGCCGCTTCGAGGTCCGCGTCGGCGAAGACGACGAACGGGGCCTTGCCGCCGAGCTCCAGGTGGACGCGCTTGGCGGAGCGGGAGGCGATCTCGGCGACGCGGCGGCCGACGGGGGTCGAGCCGGTGAACGAGGTCATCACGACGTCGTCGTGGTCGACCAGGTGTTCGCCCGCGGTGCGGCCCGCGCCGGTGACGATGTTGATGACGCCGTCGGGGATCCCGGCTTCCTTGGCCGCCTCGGCGAACATGATCGAGGTCAGCGGGGTGAGCTCGGCGGGCTTGAGCACGATGGTGTTGCCTGCGGCGATGGCCGGGAGGACCTTCCAGCCGGCCATCTGCAGGGGGTAGTTCCACGGCGAGATCGAGCCGACCACGCCGATGGCCTCGCGGCGCACGTAGGAGGTGTGGTCGGCGGAGTACTCGCCGCCGCCCTTGCCTTCGAGGTTGCGGGCCGCGCCGGCGAAGAAGTTGGTGTTGTCCACGGTGCCGGGGACGTCGAACCCGGCGCTGAACTGGATCGGCTTGCCGGACTGGAGCGTCTCGACGCGGGCGAACTCGTCCGCGCGGGCCTCGATCACGGCGGCGAACTTCAGCATCGCCGCCGACCGGTCGGCCGGTGTGGCCCTGGACCACTCGGGGAAGGCTGCCTTGGCCGCGGCGACGGCGTTGTCCACGTCGCCGGTGGAGGCGAGCACGACGGTCTCGACGACCTCACCCGTGGCGGGGTTGACGACGTCGTGGGTCTCGCCGGACGTGCCTGCGGTCAGTCGTCCACCGATGTACTGGTGGGCGCCGTCGAAGCCGTCGTAGCGGTACGCGGTGCTGTCCTGCGACGTGTTGTTCTCAGCCATGACGGGGGGCCTCCAGTGGCCGATTGTCTCGTGCACCTAATCCATGGACTCTGCCGTCCCGTACATCCGTACGCAACTGCCAGCGCGGCAAAGTGGTGCGGGCAACCCTTACAAGTCGGCAACCGCAGGCGGGGGCCGTGCCTGGTGGGCTGTCGGATTCCAGGGCGTTCCCGGGGCCGACCCCGCGTGGTGGACTCTGGCTGACCTGTCACCATGGAAGATTGAAAGCTGTAACCGCTTACAGCCTGCCCCACCACATCGTCCTGCCTCCGGAGGTCCCGTGTTCCCGACCGTCGCCGACGTGCTGGCCTTGGACGCGGTGCGCCGCGGCGTGCCGCAGGTCACCGCCGGGTCCCGGGGACTGACCCGTGCCGTGCGCTGGGTGCACATCAGCGAGCTTGCGGACGTGGCCCAGCTGCTGCGCGGCGGCGAACTGGTGCTGACCACCGGGATCGCCCTGCCCGAGGACCGCGAGGGGTTGCAGCGCTACGTCCGCGAGCTGGCCCAGGTGGACGCCGCCGGACTGGTGATCGAGCTCGGCCGCAGGTGGACCGACGAACTGCCCCGGGCGCTGACCGCCACCGCCGAACAGCACGGGCTGCCGGTGGTCGTGCTGCGTGAGGAAGTGCGCTTCGTCAGCGTCACCGAGGCCGTGCACGGGCTGATCATCGATGCCCAGCTGAGCGAACTGCGGTCCTCCGAGGAGGTCCACCAGGCGTTCAACGAACTGGCCGTGGAGGGGGCGGAACCGGCCGAGGTGGTGCGTCAGGCCGCGCGGATGGCGGGTCGCCCCGTGGTGCTGGAGAACCTGGCGTACCAGGTCCTGGCGTACGACGCGGCCGGGCAGTCCGAGGAGGAGATCCTGGAGGACTGGGAGGACCGGTCGCGGCGGGTCCGGCTGGGGGCGCGCACCGGGTTCGACGAGCGCAGCGGCCGGCTGGTCACGATGGTGGGCGCCCGGGGCCACGACTGGGGCCGGCTGATCCTCATGGGCGACGGCACCCCGTTCAGCCCCCGGCAGACGATGCTGCTCGAACGCGCGGCGTCCACCCTCGCGCTCAACCGCCTGGTCCGGCGTGATCTGGAGAGCCTGGAGCGGCAGACGCACCGCACGCTGCTGTCCGGGATCCTCACCCACTCGTACACCGTGGGCGAGGTCACGATCCGTGCCCGGGCGCTGGGTGTGCCCCTGGAGGGGCGGCGGCTGGTCGGTGTGGTCCTGCGGCTCAAGCGGGGCCACACCCCGGCGGCCCTGGAGGCGCAGGCCAGGCTCCGCGACTTCACCGAGACAGCGGCGGCGGCCGTACGCGAGAGACGCCTTGCCGCGCTGGTCGGCGGTATCGACGACGACAGCGTCGGCCTGCTGATCGCCCTCGGGCCGCAGGACACCGAGGACGCGGCGCTTGAGGGCTTCTCAGAGGTGGTCCACAAGCTCGCCCCGGATCTCGCCGGCGACATCGTGGTGGCGGTGGGTTCGTCGGTGGGCGCGGTGCGCGACGCGCGGCGTTCGCTCCTTGAGGCCACCCAGGTCGCCGAAGCAGCCATCCACACGGGCGGCGGGGCGGCGTTCTACCGGCTGCCGGACGTACGCCTGCGCGGACTGCTGCACCTGCTGCGGGACGACGCGCGGCTGCAGACGTACGTCGAACGGGAGCTGGGGCCGCTCCTGGCGTACGACGCGCAACACAACAGTCAGTTGGTCCGCATGCTGCGGATCTACCTGGAGCAGGGCCGGAACAAGTCGGCCGCCGCGGACGCCGCGCACCTGTCCCGGCCGTCCTTCTACGAGCGACTGCACCGCATCGAGCGGATCCTCAGCGTCGACCTGGACCAGGTGGAGAGCTGCCTGTCACTGCACGTGGCGCTCCTCGGGCTCGAGGCACTGCGGCGCTGAGTGGCCGTCAGGCCGGAGCACCCGACGGCGATGCCCCGCCGAGGGTCTTCGTTTTGAGGTCGGCCAGTGCCCTGGCCTGAAACGCGCGGTCCCGCACGATGTTCTGCGGGGTGCTGAACATGTCCACCTCGACGTACAGTCCGTCCCGTACGAAGGCGGTCAGGATGACATGCCGCGGAGCGTTGTTCTCGTCGGTGAAGGTGTACTCCCAGACCACTCCTTCGCTGCCGACGATCGTCCGCTTCTCCAGCCTGACCGGCTGGTATCCGTTCAGCACCGCCCCGGCCTGCTGCCTCTCCCGGTCCTTCCACACCTGGAGGAGATCGCCGCCGCCCTGGGCCTGTTCGACCCGGGCGGTGAGCACCGACAGCTGGTCCGCCGAGGCGTACCGGGCCAGTCGCGGCTGATTCGGGTCGGGGACCTGGTTCCACCCCTCGGGCACCGTCCAGCTGAACCTTGACTCCTGTGCGGTGCGTACGACCGCCGTCGGCGCGGGCTGGCCCGCGTCGGGATAGACCGGGTAGGCGGGAAGGCTCTGCGCCAGCGAAGGCTGGGGAGTCCCGCCCGCGGTCGTGGCGGCGGACGGACCGGGCCGGGTCCCGCCCCCGTCGCCCTCCCACGGCCGCGTCATCAGCAGCACGGCCAGCCCGGCCACCACGACTGCCGCGGTCGCGACCACGAACATCCGCCGCCGGCGCCGTCCGCCGGAGACGCCCGTCCGCACCGTCGGGTTCCGCGGCGGGCCCGAGTCCATGGCGGAGTCGAGGCCGAGGGTGTCCTTGGGCCGGGCTCCGGGGCGCGGCAGCACCACCGTCTCCCGCCCGGCCGCTTCGAAATCGACCGGCGTACGGAGGAACCCGTGGCCGTGTGGCGGAGTCGGGACACGGGGCAGCGGCTCCCTGTCGTGCTTCGGCGGCGGGGTCCGCTCAGGTGGCGTCCCGGTCACCGGGACCGCGTCGGCCTCCCAGACCACTGGACCCGGGAGGCGGCCAGGGGTGTTCCGCGGACCTGACAGGTCCTGCGGCGGGACGATCCGGGTCTCCTCCCGGGCCAGCAGCTCGGACAGCCGCCGTTCCACCTCCGCCGCGGCGGGCCGTCCGCCGGGTTCCCGCGCGAGCAGTTCGCGGACCAGTGGCTCCAGCGGCCCGAGGGCGGTCCCGGGGACGGTCGGTGTCTCGATCACGATGGCGTGCAGGATCGCGATCGGCGTCGAGCGGCGGAACGGGGAGGCGCCGGTGACCATCGCGCACAGCGTGACGCCCAGCGACCACAGGTCGGACGCGGGGCCCGGATCATCGGTGGCGATCCGCTCCGGGGCCATGAACTCGGGGGACCCCACGAGGGCTCCGGTGCCGGTCAGCTGGGCTCCACCGTCGAGCGCGGCGATACCGAAATCGGTGAGCACCGCATGCCCGTCGGATTCGATCAGGACGTTCCCGGGTTTGACATCGCGGTGCAGGACGCCGCGTTCGTGGACCGTCCGCAGCGCACGGACCATTTGGACTGCAACCGCGGCAGCCTGCAACGGAGTAAACGGACCATCCTCTTCCAGGACATTGTCCAAGGAGCGGGCGTCGAGGAGTTCCATCACAATCCAGAGAAGATCTCCCTCCTCGACATAATCGTACACACGAACGACATTCGGGTGGTTGATCCGCGCTGTCGCGCGAGCCTCACGCAGACTGCGTTCCCTGGTCATTCCGTGGCCGGATTCCCGCCCCCAACCGATATCCAACGCCTTGGCCGCCACCGGCCGGTCGAGCAGCCGGTCCTGGGCCCGCCAGACCGTCCCCATGCCACCGCTGCCGAGCACGTCACGCAGCTCATACCGCCCGCCGACCACGTGTCCGGCCAGCTCACCACGCCGCCCGCCCAGCATCCGGTCCCCCGTTCCGACCACTCCGGCGCATTTCCCCAGAATGGAAATACCAGTCAGCGGACACCCCGCGCATCCGCACCCAAACGCGATCGAAATTGCCACGTACATACCAGAAATGCCGCGCGCATACCCGACAAAACGGCCACGCGATCGCTCCCCGCATCCCACTTCCGAGTGGAATTACCCGTACCGCCCCCTGCGAAAGCCCGGGTCGCCCATGGTAGAACAATCCCGCACGACCGGGAGGGATCAGGCAACGATACGGGATTGAATGACCGAATAGTTGCCGATCGCGAATCGCCGATCAGGCCCAGATCGTCGGATTCAAGATCCAAATTCCGGGTTGATCGCAAAGGAGGCAAACGCCATGTCCGATGCGCCCGACGAAAGATCAGAAAAAGACACGGAAAGGTCCAGAAGTTCCAAAAAACCCATGAACTCCCGCAGCTCCCGTCGGCGGATGATCGCCGTCGCCATCCCCGCCGGCGCGGTCGTCACCGTACTGGCCGTGTCGGGACTTACCTCGGGTGAATCGAAGCAGACACCGCTGCGGGCCGCCCCGGCCGCGGCCCAGGCCTCCTTCGGCGGCATCGGCGTCCACGTGGACGCCAGCGTCCCGCAGCTGCTCGGCGCCAACGTGGACCTGCACGCGGGCGACGGCGGAGGGTCCGGCGGGCAGACCCTGACCCAGACCGCAACGGCCACTGTGACCAAGCCCGCTCCCACGGTGACCGTGACCACCACACGTACGGCGACCCAGACCGTCACCGCGACCGCGACGGTCACCGCCACCGCCACCGTGGTCCGCCCGGGACCGACCGTGACCCAGCCGGGGCCCACGGTGACCCAGCCGGGCCCGACGGTCACAGGGCCGGGTCCCACCGTGACGCAACCCGGTCCGACGGTCACCAGTCCGGGACCCACGGTCACAGGGCCGGGGGCGACCGTCACCAACCCCGGCCCCGCCACCACCCGGCCGGGCCCGACGGTCACAGGGCCGGGTTCGACCGTGACACAACCCGGGCCGGGGTCCACCTCGACGGTGGTCCAGCCCGGCTCCACCGTCACCCGGCCGGGGCCGACTGTCACCCGTACGGTGACCGCTCCCCCCAAGCCCGGCCAGGTGTTCTCCGTCGAACGCCCCGCCGTCATCGAGATCGATTCGAAGACGGGCAAACTCGCGTTCGACATGACGATCACCAACACCACCGGCAAGGCGCAGCCGGTCCGTGACGTTGTCGCGGCCAGCACCGGTCAGCTGCGTCTGGACCGTCTTTCCGGTACGGAGTGCAAGACCGCCGCCGCGGTGTCGGCGGGTGCCCGCGACACCTGGCGGTGCGACTCGCCCGAACTGGGCCCCGGGCAGCGGCGCACGTGGCGGGTCAACGGGACGCACCTCGGGGTCGCCGCGGCCGGCGGCGGCGCCGGCGGGACCAGCGGCGGCGGCAGGAGCGCACCCCTGCTGCTCCAGCTCGCCCCGGAGGACTCCTCCACATTCACCGCGTGGGTACTGCCGCAGGGCGGCACCGACCTGTCCGCGGCACTCGGGCAGATCGGCCCGCTGACACTGTCCCCGAACGCTGCGGGGAACGACCCGAACATCCTGGGTTACCGGCTGGCCGACAGCACGTCAGGCGGCACGGGCGGGGCGGGCACGACGGTTGGTTCGACCGGCGGAGGCGGCACGGGAGGCAGCTCCACCGGCGGTGGTGGCACCACGGGCGGGGGTGGCGCCACGGGCGGGGGCACGGGCGGGGGCACGGGCGGCGCTGAACCGCCGGCCACGCCCCCGACGGCGCTGCCCAAGACCGGTTCATCCCCGGCGACCGCTCCGATGGCGGGCGGGGCCACCGCGCTGGTCGCACTCGGGGCCGCGCTGGTGGCGGCGGCACGACGCAAGCGCAAGGAGTCGGTGCAGGACGAAGGCTGATCCTGTACGGATTTCAGCCAGGGCCTGGCCCGCGCCGTTCCGGCAGGCCGGGCCTTCCCTCTCCACCGGGCTCAGTGTCCGGCGAGCTCAAGCACCTTCCGGGCACCCCTGCGCTCCACCGCCCCGGCGAAGTCCAGGTCGCCCCGGACGAACCGCTCGAACGCGTGCCAGGCCTTGGGCAGTACGGAGATGGCCCCGTGGAAGGCCAGGGGGTGCTTCTCGAAGGCGTCCAGGAGCTTCCGCCCGGCACGCATCTCCCGGCCGAGGGTGTCCTCGACCTCGCGGCGGTAGTCCTCAGCTGCCGCTTCCACGTCCTGGGGCCCCGCACCGGCCGCCATGAGCGCTGCGGCCTCCCCGGCCGCGCGCCCCGAGCGCAGAGCGTACGAGATGCCCTCCCTGGTCCACGGTTCAAGCAGTCCCGCAGCGTCCCCGGCAACCAGGACACGACCCCGGGCCAGCGGTGATCCGTCCTCCCGGCAGCGTGTCAGGTGCCCCGAGGAGACCGCGGGTTCGAACCCCGCCAGGCCCAGCCTGGCGATGAAGTCCCGCAGGTATTCCTTGGTCCGTGCCCCGTCGCCCCGTGCGTGGATGACGCCGACCGTGAGGGTGTCACCCTTCGGGAAGACCCAGCCGTACGAGCCCGGCAGGGGGCCCCAGTCGATCAGCACCCGGCTCCGCCACTGCGCGGCGATCTCCGCCGGGACGGGGATCTCCGACTCAAGGCCGAGGTCGACCTGGCCGATGCGGACGCCGACGTGCGCCGCGGCCCGGCTGGCACTGCCGTCCGCGCCGACCAGGGACCGGGCCCGGAGCGTCCCGCCGTCGCCGAGGGTGAGCGTCACCCCGTCCGCATCTTCCGCGATCTTCTGCACGGTGGTCTCCGCACGGAGCACCGCGCCCGCCGCGACGGCTGCGGCGGTCAGCGCGGCGTCGAACTCCGCCCTGTTGACCACCTGGAACAGGGGACGCGGCGATGTACGCACCCGGCGCAGCCGACTGTTGTATGTGAACACGACCGCCCGGACTGTGTCCTGTACGGGCAGTTCGAAGCCTGGGGGCAACGCCCCTGCGGCCGGGCCGATGATGCCGCCGCCGCACGTCTTGTAGCGGGGCAGCGCCGCCTTCTCCACTAGGACGACGCTGCGCCCCGCGCGGGCGGCGGCCAGTGCGGCGGAGGCTCCGGCCGGTCCGGCGCCGACCACCGCGACGTCCCACAGGTCAGGCTCGGGAGCGTTGCCGTACGGGGTGTCAGGAAGGGTGCCGGTCATGGGTGGTGAGCCTACCCAGGAGCCGGGTGCCCGCTGCGCCGTGCCGCCCGGAAGCCGCCCCTGGCCTGGAGGCACGGGGCGCGTGGCTGTTTCCCGGGACCAGGACCAGGACCGGTTCCGGGGCTGAGACCGGGCCGGAACCGGGCCCCGGGCCTGGGCGCACGGAGCACCGGGCTGATTCCTGAAGCCGGTTCCGGGGCCGGTCCGTCCCCGTTCAGTCCTGCCCTGTCCCGTTCAATCCCGTCCAGTCTGGTCAGCGGACCGGGCCTACAGCCCGATCACGTTCCCCCACTGCTTTTCCCACTTCTTGCCCTCGGCCTCGGTCGTGTCGCGCATCCCGTGCAGCCGGGCGAGCATCCTCGCGTCCGGAAAGATCAGCGGGTTCTCCGCCGCTTCACGGGTGTCCGCGCTCTCGGACTTCGCCATGACCTCCTGCGCGGCCGGCACGGGGCAGACGTAGCCGACCGATTCGGCCAGCTCGGCGGCAATCTCCGGCTGGTAGTAGAAGTCCATCAGCTTCTCGGCGTTCGACTTGTACGAGGCGCGGTTGGGGATCATGAGGTTCTCCGACCACAGTTCGCCACCCTCTTCGGGTACGACGAACGCGATGTCGGGGTTGTCCTTCTGGAGCTGCGCGACGTCGCCGGAGTACGCCTGGCAGGCCACGATGTCCCCACTGGACAGGCCTTGGATGTACTCGTTGCCGGTGAACCCCCGGACGTGCTTGGTGTCCACGAGTTTCTGCATCCGCGCGATCACCTGTTCGACGTGGGCGTCGGTAAACCTCATCGGGTCGACCCCGTCGCCCAGAAGGAGCAGCGAAACGGCCTCCATGAAGCCGGAGAACAACGTGATGCGCCCTTTGAGTTCGGGCTGCCACAGCTCACTCACCGAGCGCAGTTCACGCCCGAAGGTCTTGCGGTTGTAGGCGATCCCGGTGACGCCACTCTGCCACGGGACGGTGAAGTCGCGGTGCGGGTCGTAGCCGGCGCTGCGCAGCGCCGGGGCCAGGTTCGCCTGGACGGTGGGCAGGTTGGCCTTGTCCAGTTTCTGCACCCAGCCCAGGCGGACGAAGCGGGTGCACATCCAGTCGGAGATGACGATGAGGTCGCGCCCGGGTTCCTTACCCGCCTGGATGGCGGGGTGGATCTTGCCGAAGAACTCGTCGTTCTCGTTGATCTCTTCGCTGTAGCGGACATCGATGCCGGTCTGATCGGTGAACTCGGCCAGCGTGGGGTGCTTGGTCTCATCCTTGTCGTCCACGTCGATGTAGAGCGGCCAGTTGGAGAAGCGGACGAGCTTGTTCTTGTCGGAGCGGTCCGTGCCGGTGCGTTTGTCCTCGGCCACGTAGGCCGAGGGGATGCCACAGCCGGTCGCCGCGCCGAGGGTGCCCAGAGCTGCCGCGGCGCCTGCTCCGCGCAGGAACAACCGCCTGCTCGGTGCGACTGCGGGGCGTGTGGCGCTGCGGTGGGGGCGACGGGTCATGCGGTGGCTCCTCGTGCGGGGCGTGTCACGTACGCGTGGGGCCTGCGGGCGAGCAGGCGCGTGGGGACGGGGCTGGGGTCGGAAGTCGGCCCCGTGGTGTCCGGCCCCCGGGCATCTTGGCTTCCGGAGGCGGGCGCGGACAAGGCGCACGGTGTCACCGTGTCTGGTGGGGATTTGACACGCTGGGGAGGTCGTCGTGGCAGGTGGGCGGACCCGTGCGCGGCTGGTGGGGCATCGCACGGGTCCGCACGGGGCAGTTGCGACGTTACGGCAGGACCGCGGGACGCGCACGGAGCAGAACACGCATGAAGCAACCGGATCAGCAGATTCATCTTTTCCTGACAACTAAATCAATCGTCTAACGCGAATTATACGACGAATTCCCTTGCCAAGAGGGACAACGTGAGGCAGAGTGACAGTCGTGGCCAGTCGTGACAGGAACACCCCCGCCAACTCGCTGGACGCCGTTTCAAAGGCGATCATCGAGCAGCTGCAGGAGGACGGGCGCAGGTCGTACGCCGCCATCGGCAAAGCCGTAGGGCTGTCCGAGGCGGCCGTCCGCCAGCGCGTCCAGCGCCTGCAGGACCAGGGCGTGATGCAGATCGTCGCAGTGACCGACCCGCTGACGGTGGGATTCCACCGGCAGGCGCTCGTCGGCATCAAGGTCGAGGGTGACATCGATCCGGTCGCGGACCTGATCGCCGCGATGGACGAGGTGGCGTACGTCGTCGTCACCGCGGGCTCGTTCGACCTGCTGGCCGAAATCGTCGCCGAGGACGACCAGCACCTCCTCGACGTGATCAACAAACGGATCCGCGCGATTCCGGCCGTCCGGAGCACCGAAAGCTTCGTGTACATGCGGCTTCAAAAACAGACCTACCACTGGGGCACCAGATGACAGACCAGTCCGCGAACCAGGACTTCTCAAAGAGCGCCTACGACCACCTGTGGATGCACTTCACCCGCATGTCGTCGTACGAGAACGCTCCGGTCCCGACCATCGTGCGGGGCGAGGGCGCTTACATCTGGGACTCGGAGGGCCGCAAGTACATCGACGGTCTGGCCGGCCTGTTCGTGGTCCAGGCCGGGCACGGCCGCACGGACCTGGCCCAGGTGGCCGCCAAGCAGGCGTCCGAGCTGGCGTACTTCCCGATCTGGAGCTACGCGCATCCCAAGGCCGTCGAGCTGGCCGAGCGTCTGGCGAACTACGCCCCGGGCGACCTGAACAAGGTCTTCTTCACCACCGGCGGCGGTGAGGCCGTGGAGTCGGCGTGGAAGCTCGCCAAGCACTACTACAAGCTCAAGGGCAAGCCCACCAAGCACAAGGTGATCTCCCGCGCGGTGGCGTACCACGGCACCACGGCCGGTGCCCTGTCGATCACCGGTCTGCCCGGCTACAAGGCCCCGTACGAGCCGCTCGTGCCGTCGACCTTCCGCGTGCCGAACACCAACCAGTACCGGATGCCGACCTTCCTCGAGGACAAGTCTCCTGAGGCGTTCGGCCGCTGGGCCGCCGACGAGATCGAGGTGGCGATCCTCAACGAGGGCGCCGACACCGTCGCGGCTGTCTTCCTGGAACCCGTACAGAACGCGGGCGGCTGCTTCCCGCCGCCGCCCGGGTACTTCAAGCGGGTCCGTGAGATCTGCGACCAGTACGACGTGCTTCTGGTGTCCGACGAGGTCATCTGTGCGTTCGGCCGGCTCGGCACGATGTTCGCCTGTGACAAGTTCGGCTACGTGCCGGACATCATCACCTGTGCCAAGGGCATGACCTCGGGCTACTCCCCGATCGGCGCGATGATCGTGTCCGACCGGATCGCCGCGCCGTTCTACGAGGGCGACAACGTCTTCATGCACGGCTACACCTTCGGCGGGCACCCCGTGTCGGCCGCGGTGGCGCTGGCCAACCTCGACCTCCTCGACCAGGGCGGCCTGAACCAGAACGTCCTGGACAACGAGGGCGCGTTCCTCAAGACCCTGGAGAAGCTGCACGACCTGCCGATCGTCGGCGACGTCCGCGGCAACGGGTACTTCTACGGCATCGAGCTCGTCAAGGACAAGGCCACCAAGGAGACCTTCGACGAGGACGAGTCCGAGCGCCTGCTGCGCGGCTTCCTCTCGAAGGCGCTCTACGACAACGGCCTGTACTGCCGCGCTGACGACCGTGGGGACCCGGTCATCCAGCTGTCCCCGCCGCTGATCGCCGACCAGGCGCTGTTCGACGACATCGAGCAGATCCTGCGCACTGTGCTGACCGAGGCGTGGACCAAGCTCTGACGCACCATGGAAGGCCCCGTGCCGGTCGGCACGGGGCCTTCCGTCGTATCCGGCTCCAGACCAAAAAACCTGACCTTCTCGGAGGACTCCGGTGGACCCGTACCGCAACCTGTCCCTGTGGTTCGACAGTCTCGGCGAGGACATCACCCCGCGCCCGCCCGCGTCCGGTGACCTGGACGTCGATGTGGCGATCGTCGGCGCGGGCTACACCGGCCTGTGGACGGCCTACTACCTGGCGCAGGCTGATCCATCGCTGCGGATCGCCGTGCTGGAGAAGGAGATCGCCGGGTACGGGGCCTCCGGCCGGAACGGCGGCTGGTGCTCGAACCTGTTCCCCGCTTCGCTCGCCAAAGTTGCCCGGGGCACTTCGCGCGGAGCGGCGGTCGACCAGCAGCGTGCCATGAACGCCACGGTGGACGAGGTGGGCCAGGTGGTGGCCGTCGAGGGCATCGACTGCGACTGGGCGAAGGGCTGCACGATCGATCTGGCGCGTACGGCCGTGCAGTTGGGGCGGGCCCGCGCAGCGGTCGCCGAGGAACGGGAATGGGGCTTCGGCGAAGCCGACGTACGACTGCTCGGAGCGGACGGCCGACTGGCCTTCGGCGGACGCGGCACGCCTTACCACTTCGGCTCGCGGGTAGAGCCGGAGTACGACCGGGACCTGCAAGTCTTCACCGGCCTGGCGCAGACTCTGCGGGAACTGTTCCCCGCCGTGGCCCAGTCCCGGATCACGCACAGTTGGGGCGGCCCGCTGGGCGTCGCCCGTGACTGGTACGCCTCGTGCGGCTACGACCGGGGCAGCGGCTCCGCCTGGGCCGGCGGTTATGTCGGCGACGGTGTGGTACCGCGAACCTCGCGGGACGCACCGTGGCCGACCTGGTCACCGGCCGGGACACGGACCTGACCGCCCTGCCGTGGGTGGGGCACCGGTCGCCGAAGTGGGAGCCGGAGCCGCTGCGCTGGCTCGGTATCAACATCGGGCTGCGGGTAATGACCGCCGCTGACAGCGAAGAGGCCCGTACGGGGCGGAAATCCCGTCTCGCCAAGGCTTTCGGCCGGTTCCTGGGGCATTGAGGGCGGGAAGTTGCCTTCCGGGCACTGACGGTGGGGAATGCCTTCCGGCCGGACACTGCCCGTGGGGATTGCCCTCCGGACCCTGACGGTGGGGAATGCCGTCCGGTCACCTTCTCCGCCCCGTGCCTGCCTGCACGGAGCGGAGAAGCCTGCGGAATTCAGGCCGTGACCGCGGAACTGAAGCCGTGACCGCGGAATTCAGGCCGTGATCATCGACCGCCAGACGTCCAGTTGCTGCTCCGTCGCCCCGGCCCCTCGGAGGAAACCGGCGGCCGACCCGTACTTGCCCGCCAGCTCGTCGAGGAACGCTTCCATGGTCACCGGTGCCGCCCCGCGCAACGCCTTGGACGCGGGCGTCCCCGGCTTCAGGCGCGGCTGGTTGCGGATCGAATCGATCCTCCGGAACATCTCCTTGATGTTGATTGCGGTCACCGCGTAGTCGGCGACGATCGCCTCCCGGGTCACTCCTGCGACCTGGAGCAGTAGCGCGACCAACACCCCCGTGCGGTCCTTCCCAGCAGTGCAGTGGACCAGCGCGGGGCCACTGTCAGGCCCGGTCAGGATGTCCAGTGCCTCCACGAAGGCGTCCTGACCGCGCTCGGCCATCGCCAGGTAGAGCCGTCCCGCCCCGTACTCGTCGACGTTGTTCAGGTCGACGGCGTCGTCCAGGCCTTCGATCTGGCCCGCCGCCACGTCCCCGACGCCGCCCCGTGCCTGCACCTCGGCGTCCTCGTGGGCCAGCTTCGCGGCGTCCGCACGGTTCGCCAGTGTGGTCTTCGTCCGCCCGAGGAGAGGCAGGTGGTGCCGCTCCACGCCCTCCCACGGTTCCAGCGGCAGGCCCTCGTTCCGCGACCTCAGATCGAAGACGTGACGCACGCCGTAGACGGCGGAGAGCCGCCGGATCCCTTCAGTGGTCAACAGGTCGGGAGTCTCACAGCGCATCAGCACACCGGGTCGGGTGGAGCCGCCCGCAGCGAGCGGCAGTCCGCCGATGTCGCGTGCGTTGAGCAGGTCGGGCAAGTCCAGCCAGCGGATGTCCACATGTACCCCGTTCGTCGGTGACTCTGTCGGTCGATCTACCGGTCGATCTGTCGGTCGATCTGTCGGTCGATCTGCCGGAAGCTCTTGGGAAATCCCGCGATGACTCCCGAGAGATCCTGGATCCAGTCCATCATCGAGCAGACGGAGCGGAAGATCTACCTGCCTGTGAGCGATGTCAGTTCCCCGGCGAGCAGGTCCATCAACAAGGCGTCGTGCCACCGCCCGTCGGATCCCCGCTCATACCGGCGCATGACCCCGACGGGGCTGAATCCGACCTTGCGGTAGCAGGCGATCGCCGCCGCGTTCTCCAGTGCCGGATCGATCACCAGCCGGTGGTGCCCGCGTTCGTCGAACAGCCAGCGGGCCATGGTCCCCACGACGTCAGCCCCGAGGCCACGGCCGTGCACCCTCGGGTGCAGGAACACGTCCATGCCGGCGTGCCGGTAGTCCGGTTCCCGTTCCTCCTCCCACTGCACCATGCCGACCACGTCCCCCTCGGGCGCGGGGCCGGCCACCACGCTCAGGTACACCATCGAGTCGTCCCGCAGTGCCGTCGCCGGATTCCAGTCGCCCCACCAGGCCGCCACCTCAGGGGTGACCAGAGCCTCACGCAGGGCGGGCAGATCCGATGCGACCAGTGGACGAAGCGTCACCAGGTCTCCATGTAGTACATCCACACCAGCCTTCTGCCCGCTCAGCCCGGCGACGTGCACCTCCTCCGCTCCCCCGAACTGTTGATTTCGGTGGGCCCGATACCTCCAACCGGCCGAATCCGGCCCGTCCAGCCGTTGCGGGGCGTGTAGGGGTAACCGAACCCCCGCCCTCTCGTTGGACGTGGAAGGTCGCCTACCGCAGTCTTCGAAGGGTGTGCGCCATGGCTCCGTCGTCCTGGACTTCCCCGCCCCGCAACCGCGTCTCCGCCCGGACCGGGGACCGCCCCGCACCAGATGCCGGCGGAGCCGCTCCCCCGGACAACGACATCCTGCGGGCCCGCGAACTGACCATCACCGGCAACGGGGCGAGCGTTCTCCACAAGCTTTCGATCGGTGTGAAGGAAAACGAGATCCTCGCTGTGACCGGGCCGAGCGGCTCGGGTAAGTCCGCGTTGCTGACCTGTCTGGCGGGCGTACGGGTACCAGACTCCGGAGAGATCTGGTTCAACAGCCGCCCGCTCCACACTCTGACCGTTCGTCAGCGGTCCGAACTGCGCCGTGCCCGGTTCGGCTGGGTGGACGACCGGGCGCGGTTGCTGCCGGAACTGACCCTGGCAGAGAACACGGCCCTACCCCTGCTGATGGCCGGTGTCCGCCGGGCCGACGCCTTCCACGCTGCCCAGCACTGGCTCGAGCGGCTGGACGTGATCGACCAGGCCGATTCCAGGCCGGAGGGGCTTCCCCCTGCGGTCCTGCGACGGGTGGCGGTCGCCCGCGCCCTGCTGATCCACCCGGACATCGTGTTCGCCGACGACCCCGGCCGCGGTCTTGGTACCGCCGATCTGGAGCATCTGATGCGGATCACGGTCTCAGCGGTCCGGTCGCACGGGATGACCTTGGTCCTCGCAACCAGCGATGAGCGCACAGCCGTATACGCGGACCGCCGCTTCCCGATGCGTGACGGCCGCCCCGCGCCGGTCGGCATGGAGCCTCAGAAGCCGTCCCCGCCCAAACCGGGAACGCCACCCCGGCCGGGAGCAGCGCGGACAAGCGCGCAGACCGTAAAGGCCGGGCAGTACACAAAGGCCACACAAGACCTGCGGACCCCACAGAACACGCAGGCGCCGGCAGCTCCAGTGCCCCCGCCGGCCGGTCGGCGCGGCAGTGAGGGCAGCCCCCGACCCACGCGACAGGCCGGGCCATGATCGGCCTGATCCTCGGGGTGTGGCAGGGCGCAGGTTGGGTCGACCGCTGTCGGCTCATGGCGACCTCCCTGCTCGGAGCGGTCGTCACCGTCCTCCTGCTGTGTGTGCTCGCCTGGGCCGGGTCCACACTGCGTTCCATCAGCGCGGCCGTGGTCCTCTTGACCGCGGTCGGCTACCTCGCCGCAGTGGGCGTACGACTGGCCCGACGCACCCGCCCCGGGCATACCGCGGCCCTACTGTCCGCCGGGACCGGCCCGGCCGCGGTCCGGGCGCTGGCGGCCGTTGAGGCTGGAATGGCCACGTTCATCGGCACCGTAGCCGGCCTCCAGACCCACCTGGTCGCGCGCAGCCTGTTCAAGTGGTCGGATCCGCCCGCCGGTTCAGTGCCCGGCGGTACCGTGCGCCGCTTGCTGTCCGTCGATGCGGGGCTCCCGCTGTACGGGCTTGCCGCCGTCGTCGTCGGCGTGGTGGGCGCTGCGGGCTTCGGCGCGGCGGTCGGTGCCCGCAACAACGCCGTACGCCCCAGGACCGCTGCCCTGCGCCGTCCCTGGGGGCCCGCTCTGCTCGCAGTCGGTGTGTCGGCCCGGCTGACGGCAGACTCAGGGCCGCTGCCCCTGGCGGGGGCCGCGTTGACCGTAGTGGGCTCCGGGCTTGCCGCGCCATGGGCGGCCTGCCGTCTCGGAGACCTCCTGTCGTCCCGTTCCCGGCGCCCCGTGCTGCTGTGCGCGGGGCGGAGGACGCAACAGGACGCAGGCCCGCTCGCGGTGCCGCTCGGTCTGGCGGCGTCCTCGGCCGCGGCCCTCCTCCTCGCGCCGTCGTTGCCGTCCGGCAGCGCCCGTTCCGGAAGCCTGGACGGCCCGTTCCTCGCCTGTGTGGCGGTCGGCATGGTCTGTGCCTGTGCCGGACTGGCCGCAGGGACCGTCGACCAGGCCCGGCGCCGTAAGCCGGACACATACACGCTGCACCTGCTCGGTGCCCCGCCCGCCACCGCACGGCGCGCGGTCCTCAGTACGGCCCTACTGCCCCTGGTCGCCCTCGGCTGCGCCGTCCTGCCGGTCTGGGTCGCCGCCACTGCGAGCTCTGGGATCACAAAGAACACTGAACTCGCAGCGAGCAGCCGGGCCACAGCAGGCAGCGGAGGTGCCGCTCACGCCGGAACCGCTGGGCGCCTCGTCTCTCCTGGCATCGTCCGGGCAGGTGGCATCACAGCCGGCCTGTTGGTCGGTCTCACCCTTCCTTTCGCTGTCTGGGCGGCCGCGCGCACGGCCGCCCCGGTCTCCGGCAAACGACGAAGCAACGCGGGCAGCACAGGCAAGGCAGGCAAGGCCGGGAGAGCAGGAACCGCAGGAAACGCGGGAGACACAGGAAACACAGCCACCGAAGCCGACCTGCAGGATTAGGGCACCTTCTCCGCCGATTGGTGAGCCGCGCCGCCTGACCGCTCGTAGAGTCTCGGAAGTGTGAGCATGCGACCCGGTATCGAGATCGAGACCCTGACCGAATTCGACGATTGTCTGGCCACTGGCGTCAGTAACTTGAACGGCTGGCGCTTCCAATCGGTCGACCTGCGGCAACGCACTGATGAACTCATCCGGCTCAGTACGTCCGGCGCGGTCTTCCTCGGTTGCCGGATGGCCGCCGCGGCGGAGCAGCACGTACGGGCCGCCGGAGCCCTCGTCTTCCCGCCGGTGGCCGATGTCCCGGTGGATCCCTACCGCGGGCTGCTGTACACCCCTGGCGAGCTGTACGCAGGCCTGGACGACGACGCCAGCGGCAGCGGCAGCGGCAGCGGCAGCGGCAGCGGCAGCGGCAGCGGCAGCGGCTACGAAACGACGCCGGACGCCCTGGCGTACGCCTGGTACGGAGCGACCGCGCACGACGGCGATGTGTTCCACAGCATGCTGCGGAGCATCCACGACGATTCAGTGTCCGACGCGTGCGACGAGTTCCTCGTCGGTCGCCGGGTCGTCGGGGTGATGGGCGGGCATGCCGTGGGGCGGGGCACGCCCCGGTACGCGGACGCCGCCAGGATGGCCCGTTCCCTGACCCGTGCAGGGCTGACCGTGGCCACCGGAGGGGGGCCAGGGGCCATGGAGGCGGCCAACCTCGGAGCGTTCCTCGCCCCGTACCCGGATCCTCTGCTGGACGAGGCCCTGCCGCTGCTCGCGGCGGCCCCGTCGTTCACCCCGTCGATCACTGACTGGGCCCGCGCCGCGTTCGCGGTGCAGGAACTGGCCCGGAGTGCGTATCCCGACGTGGCGGGCGGTGAGTCGCTGGGGGTACCGACCT
Source organism: Kitasatospora sp. UYEF31 (assembly GCF_057291755.1). Taxonomy (NCBI): domain Bacteria; kingdom Bacillati; phylum Actinomycetota; class Actinomycetes; order Kitasatosporales; family Streptomycetaceae; genus Kitasatospora; species Kitasatospora sp. UYEF31. Next base: position 20,691 of record NZ_JBXAWK010000051.1, on the reverse strand, counting down.
GGTTCTACGGGCATGAGCCGCCGAACGCCTTCGCGTCACACATCGCCAAGTACTTCGCCAACGCCACCCGTGAGGACGGCTTGCTGGCCCGGTCGGACACTGCGGTGGTGTACCTACCCGGGGCGGCCGGCACGGTGCAGGAGATCTTCCAGCACGCCACACCGCAGTACTACGCGCAGGGGATTCCCGTACCGATGATCCTGGTCGGTGAATCCCACTGGACCAAGGAACTTCCGGTGTGGCCGCTGCTGACCTCACTGGCCGGGGAACGGCCGATGGCCTCGGCGATCCATCTGGTGGACGGGGTGGAGGGCGCGCTGGCCCTGCTGACCCGGTAGCCGGGTACACGACGGGCACACGGCAGGAATACGGCGAGCGCAGAGCAGGCACAGAGCAGGTGCGCAAAGTCCGGGAAACAGGCGTAGCCCGGACTGCCGCTCAGAAGTCCGGGCCACGCCTGTGTCGCGTCCCACCGCCGGGGCGTCCCCTTCCTCAGCGGTGGTTGATGAAATTGTTACCCACACCCCGGTAGGGGCGTGATAAGCGGACCCGGCTCAGTTCTGGGTGGCGGCCAGTTGGCCGCAGGCACCGTCGATGTCGCGGCCGCGGGTGTCTCGGACGGTCACCGGCACCCCGTGCCGCTCCAGGAGGCGGACGAAATCGTCCTGCCGTTCCTGGGTGGAGGCGGTCCACTTAGAACCGGGGGTGGGGTTGAGCGGGATCAGGTTGACGTGCGCGTTGTGGTTCCGCAGTCGACGGCCCAGGAGGTCGGCCCGCCAGGCCTGGTCGTTGATGTCCTTGATCAGGGCGTACTCGATGGAGATGCGGCGGCCGGTCTTGCCCGAGTAGTACCAGGCTGCGTCCAGGACCTCGCGGATGTCCCACCGGGTGTTGACCGGCACGAGGGTGTCACGCAGTTCGTCGTCCGGGGCGTGCAGCGACAGCGCCAGGCGGCAGGCGAGGCCTTCCTCGGCGAGTTTGACCATCGCGGGGACCAGGCCGACCGTGGAGACGGTGATCTGCCGCGCGGACAGTCCCATGCCCTGCGGGGAGGGGTCGACGAGCCGACGGATCGAGCCGATGACCGCCTTGTAGTTGGCCATGGGCTCGCCCATGCCCATGTAGACCACGTTGGTGACCTTCCCGGGGCCGCCGGGGACATCGCCGCTGAGCATCGTGCGGGCGCCGGAGACGACCTGCTCGACGATCTCCGCGGTCGACATGTTGCGGGTCAGACCGGCCTGGCCGGTAGCGCAGAACGGGCAGTTCATGCCGCAGCCGGCCTGCGACGACACACAGACAGTGGCGCGATCCGGGTAGCGCATGAGCACGGACTCGACCATCGCGCCGTCGAACAGACGCCACAGTGTCTTACGGGTGTGCCCGCCGTCCGCGAACATCTCCTTGACCGGCGTCAGCAGCTTCGGGAACAGCCCGTTGTACAGGACGTCCCGGCTGGTCCAGGGGATACCCGTCCAGTCCTCGGGGTCCGCCGCCAGGCGGCCGAAGTAGTTCTGCGACAGCTGGGAGGCGCGGAACGACTTCTCGCCGAGTTGTTCGACGACCTCACGGCGCTCCGCCAAGGTCAGGTCGGCCAGGTGGCGGGGCGGCTTCTTGCGGCGCGGGGCTGCGAAGTTCAGCTCACCCGGCTGGGGACGGGTGGGCTCGGGGAACACGTCGGCGGCGGGGGCCTGGGCGGCCTCGGGGTTCTGGGCGCTCTGAGCGGCGGCAGGCTGGTCGGGCGTAGGCATGATTAACCCAGTATCCCCGACTTCGCCGGGCGGGCGGACCGTACGAAGATCACTTCCCGGGAAGCCGAATGGCCGCAGGGGCTTACCTGCGGCCATTCAAAGGCTTTTGTACGGTTCGCAGCCCGTCCAGGTTCGGTTCCCGGGACGGGTCAGGACCCGGTGCCGTTGAGGACCCGGGACGGGTCACGTCACGCTGCGGTTCAGGACCCGATGAACACGGCGAGCAGCAACCACACCACCGGTGCCGCGGCGACCAGCGAGTCGAGCCGGTCGAGCACGCCGCCGTGGCCGGGCAGGAGGGTTCCCATGTCCTTGACGCCGAGATCGCGCTTGATCATTGACTCGAGGAGGTCACCGACCGCGGAGACCATCGCGGTGACAGCGCCGAGGACCGCGCCCTGCCACCAGGCCCCGTCCAGCATGAACTGCAGGAACAGGGCTCCGGCCAGCGCGCTGGCGACAACCGCTCCGGCCAGCCCTTCCCAGGTCTTGCCGGGGCTGATCTTCGGCGCCATCTTGTGCTTGCCGAACAGCACTCCCGCCGCGTACGCACCGGTGTCGGCGCACACCACCAGGACCATGAATGCCAGGACCCGCTGGGCCCCCTGGTCCGCGGCCAGCATCAGCGTCGCGAACCCGGCGAGGAACGGCAGGTAGAACACGGCGAAAACGCCTGCGGTCATGTCCCGTAGGTAGTCCTGCGGACCTTCGGTCATCCGCCACACCATGACCGCCAGTACGGTCAGCGCGGTGGCGATGCCCAGGCCCTCGGCGCCCCGGACGTACGCGGCGATCTGCATCGCCACGGTGCCGACGGCCAGCGGGACCAGCGGCAGCCGGATCCCCCGCGCGTTGTCGCCGGAACCGGCCAGTGCGCCCGCCAGTTCCCACAGACCGATGAGCATGGCTGCGAGTACAACTCCGACGAACAGCACCGGGAGGGTCAGCAGCGCGAGGATGACCAGACCGCCGAGGACGGCCCCGACACCGATCGCGGCGGGCAGGTTGCGGCCCGCGCGGCTCTTCTTCTTCGAATCCGCGGGAAGCGGCACGGGTACAGGTCCGTCCGCCGGCGGATCCGGCTGCGGTTCAGGGTGCGACACGTCGTCCTCCGGATTCGCCCCGTACAAGCCGGGAACGGGCGGAAGCATCATGGTCGCGCCGTCGTCGGCGGGCGGGTACGGCTCGGAATCACGGAACAGCGGACCGTGGACCGCCGGCGCGTGCTCTTCGGCACGCTGCCCGGACTGCCCCGCTCCACGGGACTGTCCGGGCTGCGTGCCGTACGGCGTACCGCCCCAGGGGGAGTTGTTCATCAGACCTCGAGCAACTCGGCTTCCTTGTGCTTGAGCAACTCGTCGACCTGCGCGGTGTAGCGGTGCGTGACGTCGTCGAGCTCCTTCTCGGCCCGGCGTGCGTCGTCCTCGCTGACCTCGCTCGACTTGTTCTTGGCCATCTTGTCGATGGCGTCCTTGGCCTTGCGGCGGACGGCGCGCATGGAGATCTTGGAGTCCTCGGCCTTGGTGCGGGCCAGCTTGATGAACTCCTTGCGGCGCTCTTCGGTCAGCTGCGGGAACACCACCCGGATGACCTTGCCGTCGTCGGTGGGGTTGACCCCAAGGTCCGAGTCGCGGATGGCCTTGACGATCGCGTTCGTCGAAGCGCGGTCGAACGGCGACATGAGGACCATGCGCGGTTCCGGCATGGTGAATGAGGCGAGCTGGTTCACCGGGCTCATCGTCCCGTAGTACTCAACAAGGATCTTGCTGAACATGGACGGGTGTGCCCGGCCGGTGCGGATCGTCGCGAAGTCGTCCTTCGCGACGGAGACCGCCTTCTCCATTTTCTCCTCGGCCTCGAGGAGGGTTTCATCGATCACGTCTCGGCTCCTGTCCCGGTCCGTTTGTCCCACCGTGGTGTGCCGGTCGTACGCCGTAGGTTCCCATGCCTTCGCACGGGTCCGCACGGCCTGCGCCGGCCGGATCTGGATGACTTCGCACTATCGGGTGAATCCTTCAGCCGGATCTGTGCGAAACACTCCGCTGTTCGTGTCTTCAGCGCGGTTCGGCGCTGATCAAGGTGCCGATCTTCTCACCCTGGACGGCGCGGGCGATGTTGCCCTCGACCAGCAGGTTGAACACCACAATCGGCAGCTGGTTGTCCATGCACAGGGTGATGGCGGTGGCGTCGGCCACCTTCAGGCCCCGGGCCAGGACCTCGTTGTAGTCGAGTGCGTCGAACTTCACCGCGTCCGGGTTGGTTTTGGGGTCGTCGTCGTACACCCCGTCCACGCCCTTGGCCATGAGCAGCACACTGGCGTCGATCTCCAGGGCGCGCTGGGCGGCGGTGGTGTCGGTCGAGAAGTACGGCATGCCCATGCCGGCACCGAAGATGACCACGCGGCCCTTCTCCAGGTGCCGCTCGGCCTTGCGCGGGATGTACGGCTCAGCGACCTGGCCCATGGTGATGGCGGTCTGCACGCGCGTCTCGACGCCGGCCTTCTCCAGGAAGTCCTGGAGCGCCAGGCAGTTCATCACGGTGCCGAGCATCCCGATGTAGTCGGCCCGGTCGCGGTCCATCCCGCGCTGCGAAAGCTGGGCGCCGCGGAAGTAGTTGCCGCCGCCGATGACCACGGCGACCTGGGTGCCGCGGCGAACGACGTCGGCGATCTGGCTGGCGATGGCCTGCACAGTGTCCGGGTCAACGCCCAGACCGTGGCCTCCGGCGAACGCCTCGCCCGAAAGCTTGAGCATGACCCGGCGGCGGTACGCACGGTCCGGGTCGTCCCCTGCCGGTGCGGAGGCTCCCGCTGTACCGGTCTCGTGCACGGTTCCCTCCACGGGTGGCCTCCTCGTCGATGCGGGCCCACGGGGGCCGACGTTCCGGCCGCCCCGGGCTTTCGGGCCCGGGGCAGCGGTCAGCCGCGTCCACCGGGCACCGGTGGTGTCATTGTGCGGGTGCCCCGGGCCGTCCACTCCGTGCGGAGCACGGGGCGGACAGGGCCCGGGGCGGGTGCTGCGATTCCCGGCCGGTGACGTGCAGCCTGGGCCGTACATCACGTCCGGGGTGTTGCACGTGCTGGCTCAGACGCCGACGCGGAAACGGGCGAAACGCTTGAGCGTGACACCGGCCTCGTCGAGGACCTTCTGGACCGACTTCTTGCTGTCCTTGGCGTAGGACTGCTCAAGGAGGACGTTCTCCTTGTAGTAGCCCGTGACCCGGCCTTCGACGATGCGTGCCAGGGCAGCCTCGGGCTTGCCCTCCTCGCGCGCGGTGGCCTCGGCGACACGACGCTCGTTCTCGACCGTCTCGGCCGGGACGTCCTCGCGGCTCAGGAAGATCGGGCTGAACGCGGCGATGTGCTGCGCGACGCCCTTGGCGACCTCGTCGTTCGCACTGTCCAGCTCGACCAGGACGCCGACCTGCGGGGGCAGGTCCGGGCTGGTGCGGTGGAGGTAGGAAGCGACGAAGCCGTCGGCGAACTGCGCGAAGCGGTCCAGGACGATCTTCTCGCCGAGCAGCGCGTTGGTCTCGTCGACGAACGCCTGAACGGTCTTGCCGGGCTCGATCTCGGACGCGCGCAGCGCCTCGATGTCGGCCGGCGAGGTCTTCGCGACGTGCTCGGCGATCGCGTTGGCGGCCACCACGAACTTGTCACCCTTGGCGACGAAGTCCGTCTCGCACTTCAGCTCGAGCAGCACACCGGACTTGTTGCCGTCCAGGACAGCCACGACGGCACCGTTGGAGGCCGAACGGCCTTCACGCTTGGTGACGCCCTTCTGGCCCTTGACCCGCAGGATGTCGACGGCCTTGTCGAGGTCACCCTCGGCCTCGTCGAGCGCCTTCTTGCAGTCCATCATGCCGGCGGCGGTGAGTTCGCGGAGCTTCTTCACGTCCGCAGCAGTGAAGTTCGCCATCTCTGGGTTCTCTCGTCTCTTCTGCAGCGGGGCCCTGCCAAGCAGGCGGGCCCGCAGTGGATGCGCTGGAAAAGCGCCCGGACACAGTGCTCTCACACTGTGTAGCGGGGCTCGATACGGGGCGAGGGGTACGTCGGCGGTCTGTTCGGCCGGCCGTCGTACCCCTCGCTCGCGGATCAGACCTGCGGGTCGGCCTCAGTGGCCGGAGTCTCCTCGGCGGCAGCCGGGGTCTCGTCGGCGGCCGGAGCCTCGACGGTCTCAGCGGCCGGAGTCTCGTCGGCGGCGGCCGGAGCAGCCTCAACCTCGGCGGCGGGAGCCTCGACGGTCTCGGCGGCCGGGGCCTCCTCGGCCTTCTTCTCGCCCTCGAGGATGTCGCGCTCCCAGGCGGCGAGCGGCTCGGCTGCCGTGGCAGCCTTGTCCGCGCCACCCGAGCGGGCCATGAGGCCCTCGGCGACAGCGTCGGCGATCACGCGGGTCAGGACTGCGACGGAGCGGATCGCGTCGTCGTTGCCCGGGATCTTGTAGTCGACCTCGTCGGGGTCACAGTTGGTGTCGAGGATCGCGACGACCGGAATGTTGAGCTTCCGGGCCTCACCGACGCCGATGTGCTCCTTCTTGGTGTCCACGATCCAGATGGCGCTGGGCACCTTCTGCATGTTGCGGATACCGCCGAGGGTCTTGACCAGCTTGTCCTTCTCGCGCTTCAGGACGAGCAGTTCCTTCTTCGTCATGCCCGAGCCGGGCACGTCGTCGAAGTCGAGCTCTTCGAGCTCCTTGAGGCGCTGCAGGCGCTTGAAGACCGTCTGGAAGTTGGTCAGCATGCCACCGAGCCAGCGCTGGTTGACGTAGGGCATGCCCACGCGCGTCGCCTGCTCGGCGATCGCTTCCTGCGCCTGCTTCTTGGTGCCGACGAACATGATCGTGCCGCCGTGCGCCACGGTCTGCTTGACGAACTCATAGGCGCGGTCGATGTACGACAGCGACTGGATGAGGTCGATGATGTAGATGCCGTTGCGCTCCGTGAAGATGAAACGCTTCATCTTCGGGTTCCAACGGCGGGTCTGGTGACCAAAGTGGACGCCGCTTTCCAGCAGCTCCCGCATTGTGACGACGGCCATGGCCGTACGCTCCTCGCGTTTGGGCACCCGGATGGTGGTTCGGGTGCCGACTCGGTTTGACCGCACCGGCGGGATGCCGGTGCGCCTGACGCCCGCACACACCATGACCGGACCCGTCGGGTTCTGTAAGACCTGGGTCTTGGGAACCGTGCGGACTCGGACCGAGTGGTGTGCCTCCACGTCCGACGCCGAACTCCGGAGGACCGGATTCGGGGGGGCTCGTGGATGGGCGTGCGAAGTCGACCCGGACGGTCGGGTCGCTCCGGGAAGTGTACGGGACGCGGGAGGGGGCCAGCGACCCCGTGTCCGGCCGCCCCGGGCCGGACGGTACGGCGCGGCGCGGCCAGGTGTCCGGCGGAACGGCACGTGTGATGTCGGTCGTGTGTCCGGCGGATGCGAAGAACTGTTTCTCCACAGGCTGTTCGGCACCGGGAGCGGTTATCCACAGAAACGGCGTTTTCCCGATTTTCGGGCCTTTCCGCGGCCGCCCGGCGAGAAGGCTGGAGGCATGCGAACCACCTATCCGCGGGCCGCCTTCAGCCGCCCGCCCTTCCGTCCCGTGTACGCACTGCTCGCCTGCGCCCTGGTGGCCGCGGCCGCGGTGGCGTCCGACGCCCGCGCTGACGTGGGCATGGCCGCCCGCGCCGACAGGGGTGCAGTCGCCCCACAACCGCGCTGGGTGTGGCCGCTGTCGCCACGCCCTGCCCTGCTGCGCCGCTTCAACCTTCCGCCGCAGAAGTGGCAACCCGGGCACCGCGGTGTCGACCTGGCCGCGGAAACCGGCCAGGAAGTCCGCGCGGCTGGCAGGGGCCAAGTCTACTTCGCCGGGAAGACCGGCAAGCGCACAGCTGTGTCCATCAACCATGGCAGGGTCCGTACGACGTACACCTACGTGACCCCCGGCCCCGACATCGTGGCGGGAACGCCGGTCCAGGCCGGGCAGGTGATCGGCACTGTGAGCCCGGGGTCAGAGGAGCACTGCGGCGGCGTGTCCTGCCTGCACTGGGGGTACATCGTCGGGCGTGGTCTGGCCGAGAACTACCGCGACCCGCTAACGCTGTTGCGCCACGGCCGGTCCCGGCTCTACCCGCCCCGGCTCGCCGCCGTGCTCGGTTTCCGGCAGGGCGGCGGCGGGCAGCGCGGCCACTCCGCCCAGCACGACGGCGGCGACGGTGCGGACAGTTTCGGCCTCGTCGGCACCGCATTCGATGCGCCGGACGGCGGCGTCGACCATGCCCTGGACGAGGGAGGCGACGAGCAGTGGTTCGGCGTGCCCCAGGTCGGCCAGCGCGGAGACGACCAGTTCGACGATCCGTCCGTGGGCGGCCCGGATGCGTTCACGCGCGTCAGGAGCCAGTTCGCCTGTCGAGATCGCCACTACCACGCGGTGGCGACGGTCGCCGACCAGCTCAAGCTGGCGGCGGACGTAGGCCGCGATCTTCTGTGCCGGGTCCTCGGACGCCGCCATCGCGTCCTCGACTTCGGCGACCCACACCGGGAGGTCGACAGCGCACAGTTCCTCGATGACTGCGGCCCGCGAGGAGAAGTACTCGTAGACGGAGGACCGGGCCAGTCCGGTGCGTTCGGCGAGGCCGGGGAACGTCAGCGCGGCGAATCCGCCTTCGTCGAGCAGCGCACGGGCCGCGTCGAGGAGCGCGGTGTGCTGCATGGTCCGGTGCTCGGCGACGGATGCTGCTCGTATCTTCGGCACAGGGCCACTCTACGGCGCGGCGCCTCCGCACCGGACCGGGTTCCCGGCGTCCGGTCACCCTCAGCGGGTGTCGGCCGCCGGGTGCTGTCCCGACTTTTCGGCGATGACCGCCGCGCGGCCCGCCTCAAGGCGTGCCACCGGCACCCGGAAGGGTGAGCACGACACGTAGTCCAGACCTGTGGCGTGGAAGAAGTGCACGGAGGCCGGATCGCCGCCGTGTTCTCCGCACACGCCCAGTTTCAGACCCGGGTGTGCCGTCCTGCCTTCCCGGGCTGCGACGGCCACCAGGTGTCCGACCCCCTCCTCGTCGATCGTTTCGAAGGGAGACACCTCGAAGACTCCTTTCTCCAGGTAGGTCGGGAAGAGCGAGGATTCGACGTCGTCGCGCGACAGTCCCCAGGTGGTCTGGGTCAGGTCGTTGGTGCCGAAGGAGAAGAAGTCGGCCTCGCGGGCGATGGCTCCTGCGGTGAGGGCTGCCCTGGGCAGTTCGATCATCGTTCCGATCAGCGGGGCCTCCGGGCCGTCGACCAGATCGAGGCCGGCCGCCCGCCCCACCTTGTCGAGGGTCGTCAGGACTTCGGCACGGACCAGGCGCAACTCCTGTACGGCTCCGACCAGCGGCACCATGATCTCCACCCGGGGGCGTCCGCCGTCCCTGAGCCGTAGCACCACGGCTTCCGCGACCGCCCGTACCTGCATCGCGACCAGGCCGGGCTGCACCAACCCCAGGCGTGCCCCACGCAGGCCGAGCATGGGGTTGTGTTCGTGCAGTCGGCGGACCTCCGTCAACAGGTCGACATCGCCCTGGTCCGCCGCCCCGTGCTCTTCGGCACGGGCCACCCGAACGGCGAGTGTGGTCAGGTCGGGCAGGAACTCGTGCAGTGGCGGATCGATCAGCCGGACGGTGACCGGTAGCCCGTCCATCGCCTCGAGGATCTCCGTGAAGTCCGCGCGCTGCAGCGGCAACAGGACGTCCAGTGCGTGCTCGCGCTCCCGCTCCGTGCCCGCGATGATCAACTGCTGGAGGTGCCGGGCCCGTTCCCCCATGAACATGTGCTCCGTACGGCACAGTCCGATCCCCTGGGCCCCGAACCGGCGGCCCCGGGCGGCGTCCGGACCGGTGTCGGCGTTGGCGCGGACCAGCATCCGCCGCCGGGTGTCGGCGTGCTTCATGAGCCGGTCCACCGCACCGACCACCGCACCGACCACCGCACCGACCACCGCACCGACCGATGCGGCGTCCGGTTCGAGCCGCCCTTCGAAGTACTCCACCACCGCCGAGGGGACCACCGGGAGCCCTCCGGCGTACACCAGCCCCGCGGTGCCGTCGATCGAGATCGTGTCCCCCTCGTGCACCACGGTCCCGTCCGCAGTGCTGAACGACCGGCCGACCGTGTCCACATCAAGGTCCTCGGCCCCGCAGACACATGTCCTGCCCATGCCCCGGGCGACCACCGCGGCGTGTGAGGTCTTGCCGCCCCGGCTCGTCAGGATGCCGCGGGCCGCGACCATCCCGGCGTAGTCGTCGGGGTTGGTCTCGCGCCGGACCAGGATCACCGGATCACCTTGCGCCGTGCGTTCCACCGCGGTGTCCCGGTCGAAGACCGCGATACCGACCGCGGCCCCGGGCGAGGCCGCGATCCCGTGCGCCAGGGGCTCCGTACGATGTCCTGTCTCGAACCGGGGGAACATCAGCTGGGCCAGTTGGTCGCCGGTGACCCTGCACAGTGCCTCGTCCAGGTCGATGACGCCCTCGTCCACGAGTTGGGCGGCGATGCGGAAGGCTGCTTCAGCCGTACGCTTGCCGACCCGTGTCTGGAGCATCCACAGGGTCCCGCGCTCGATGGTGAACTCGATGTCGCACAGGTCCCGGAAGTGCCCCTCGAGAATCGCCATGATGTCCAACAGCCGTGTGTAGGAAGCCGGATCGATCCGTTCGAGTTCGGCCAGGGGCACTGTGTTGCGGATGCCGGCCACCACGTCCTCACCCTGGGCGTCGCGCAGGTAGTCGCCCCAGACTCCGGTCTGTCCGGTGGCAGGGTCGCGGGTGAAGGCGACTCCGGTGCCCGAACCCGGCCCCAGGTTGCCGAACACCATCGCCACGATGCTCACCGCGGTGCCGAGGTCGTCGCTGATGTGTTCCTGCCGTCGGTAGAGCCGGGCACGCTCCCCGTTCCACGACTCGAACACGGCGCGGATCGCCAAGTCGAGCTGCTCACGCGGCTCCTGCGGGAATTCCGCCCCCGTCTCCTTGCGGACCACGGCCTTGTAGGACTCCACCAGTCCCCGCAGATCGACGGCGGTCAGCTCGACGTCGGCTGTCGCGCCCCGGACCCGCTTGACCTCTTCGAGCCGGTCATCGAACAGTTCCCCCGGAATGCCGAGCACCGTCCTGCCGAACATCTGGATGAGACGGCGGTAGGAATCCCAGGCGAAGCGGTCGTCGCCGCCCGCCCGGGTAGCCAGTCCCGCGACCGAGGCGTCGGACAAGCCCACGTTCAGCACCGTGTCCATCATCCCGGGCATCGAGAACTTCGCTCCGGAACGTACGGACACCAGCAGGGGGTCGTCCGGCTGTCCCAGTCGGCGCCCCATGCGCTGTTCGAGACCGTCGAGGTGCGTGGACACTTCAGCGCGGAGACCCGCGGGCTCGGCCCCGTGCGCCAGATATGCGCGGCAAGCTTCAGTCGTGATGGTGAAACCGGGCGGTACGGGCAGTCCGAGGTTGGCCATCTCGGCGAGGTTCGCGCCTTTGCCGCCGAGCAGGTCACGCTGGTCCCGGCCGCCTTCGGAGAAGGCGTAGACGTACTTCGGGGCAGGTGTAGTCGAGGCTGTCACCTGGGCTGATGGCCCGGGATGGTTCGGCAAGGGAGTCCTCCTCGCACACGGCGGTCCCTGCGGGCGTCCGTGTACGGGGCGCCCCTGACGGTGCCTGTGGTACCGCCTTCGATGGCGGGGAGGTTACCCGCCACAACGCAGTCGAATGCCCGCTTCTCGAACTGATGCCCCAGTGGGCGTTCACTGGTATCCGCTCCGCGCCAGGGCGAAGCCGCAGGCACGGGGCCCGGGGGGCACAGATCCGTGGGACCTCAGACCCTTGGGACCTCAGACCCGTGAAAGTTCAGATCCAAGCGGACTCAGGATCCGCACGGGTCCAAAGATCCACACGGGACTCAAGATCCACACGGGTCTCAAGATCCGCAGGATTGCGGGCGACAGGCTCAGCCCCCGGAAGTGTCCAGTTCCGCGTCAGCGCTCACACACGTCGTCTCATACGGGTCGTCCAGCCAGCCTTCGGGCAGGATGACCCGCTTGCCCCCCGCCGTACGGCCCCGGGGACCGTCCGCCCCGTCCGGCCAGGCCTGGTCCAGGTGGAGTTGTCCGACCACCTCGTCCACGTCGGCGAGCGAGGACACCAGGCCGAGGCTGCGCCGGGCCTGGGAGCCGACGGAGAAGCCCTTGGTGTACCAGGTCATGTGCTTACGGAGGTCGACGACGCCGCGCTCCTCGTCACCGATCCACTCGGCGAGGAGGACCGCGTGCCGACGCAGTACCCCGGTCACCTCGCGCAGTGTGGGCTGAGCCCGTGCGGCGCTGCCTTCGAAGGCGCTGACCAGGTCGCGGAACAGCCACGGGCGTCCGAGGCAGCCGCGGCCGACGACGACGCCGTCGACGCCCGTCTCGCGCATCATGCGCAGCGCGTCGTCCGCCGCCCAGATGTCGCCGTTGCCGAGTACCGGGATCCCGGTGACCGCTTCCTTCAGCCGGGCGATGGCCGACCAGTCCGCGGTGCCGCCGTAGTGCTCCGCGGCGGTGCGCCCGTGCAGGGCGACCCAGGTGATGCCTTCCTCCTGGGCGATGCGGCCGGCGTCGAGGTAGGTGAGGTGGTCGTCGTCGATGCCTTTGCGCATTTTGATGGTGACGGGGATGTGGCGGGCGTTCTTGACCGCGGACCGCAGGATGTCGCGAAACAGATGCCGCTTGTAGGGCAGTGCCGATCCGCCGCCCTTGCGGGTGACCTTGGGCACGGGGCAGCCGAAGTTGAGGTCGATGTGGTCGGCGAGGTCCTCGTCGACAATCATCGCCACCGCACGTCCGACGATGTCCGCGTCCACCCCGTACAGCTGGATGCTGCGGGGTTTCTCGGTCTCGGCGAAGCGGATCAGCCGCATGGTCTTGTCGTCGCGTTCCACCAGGGCCCGGGTGGTGATCATCTCGCTGACGTACAGGCCCGCGGGGCGTACCGTCGTGGCCGATTCGGCCTGTTCCTGGCACAGGGTGCGGAACGGCGCGTTGGTGATCCCGGCCATCGGCGCGAGCACCACCGGAGGCCAGATCTCGGTGCCGCCCAGGTGTAGGGCGGGGGCGGTGGTGGTCTGCTCAGGAGTGGTCACGGGCGGCGCCGGGTCCTTCCGTACATCGGTGGGGTGGGGGGCGGGGCCCTGCACGGGCCTGGTCCGACTGTCCATTGTGACGCGCTCGCGGGAGTGCGGTGGCACCGGATATTCCGCTGGTCCGCTGTCGGTACGGTCTGGAAGCATGCCGGGCATGACAGAAGGCAGCACCGCATCCGGCGACACACCTCATGATCTTGAATCCGTAGTGGCGGCGTACAAGCGCGGGCAGCGGCTGAAGTTCCTGTTCTTCTGGGGGCACCAGCCGCAGGCCGACGGGTTGGTCGGCCAGGGCTGTCTGAGCCAGTGGTGGCCGTCACCGTTCACCGTCGACGGGGTGACCTACCGGACTGCCGAGCACTGGATGATGGCCGGCAAGGCCCGCTTGTTCGGTGACGTCGAGGCTGAACGCCGGGTCATGGCCGCCAACCACCCCAAACAGGCCAAGCTGATCGGCCGCGAGGTCCGCGGTTTCGACGAGGACGCCTGGGTCGCGCACCGCTATGACCTGGTCATTCGCGGGAGCATCGCCAAGTTCGGTCAGGACGAAGATCTGCGGTCGTATCTGCTGGGCTCGAAGAACCGCGTCCTGGTGGAGGCCAGCCCGATGGACCGGATCTGGGGTATCGGTCTCCTGGGCAGCGACGAGGCGACGCAGGACCCGGAGCGCTGGCGCGGCCTGAACCTGCTGGGCTTCGCGCTCATGGAGGCCCGTTCGGCGCTCGCCCACACATAGCCGCGGGCCACAGACCGGCGTCTGTGCGTCTTGGACGCGTTGGTCGCAGGCCACAGACCGTCGACCGAGAGTCACACCCGTGGGTCGTGGGTCTTGAGTCACAGGCGTGAGTCGTGACCTGCGTACGGATTCTCCCGTACGGAAAGGGGCTTCCCAGTGTTCCGGGAAGCCCCTTACCCGCTGCTCCTCAGGTCAGGTCAGCAACCCGGCAGGCGTGCGGCGAGGTAGCCCACGGCCTGGTCGAGTGAGACCCGCTCCTGCTTCATGGTGTCGCGCTCGCGCACGGTCACCGCGTTGTCCTCGAGGGTGTCGAAGTCGACGGTGACGCAGAACGGCGTGCCGATCTCGTCCTGGCGGCGGTAGCGGCGGCCGATCGCACCGGCGTCGTCGAAGTCCGTGTTCCAGAACTGACGCAGGTCGGCGGCCAGTTGACGGGCCTTGGGCGACAGGTCGGAGTTGCGGGACAGCGGCAGCACCGCGGCCTTGACCGGGGCCAGGCGCGGGTCGAAGCGCATAACGGTGCGCTTCTCCATCTTGCCCTTGGCGTTGGGCGCCTCGTCCTCGTTGAAGGCGTCGAGGAGGAAGGCGAGCATCGCCCGGTTGAGACCGGCGGCCGGCTCGATGACGTAGGGGTACCAGCGCTCGCCGGCCTCCTGGTCGAAGAACATCAGGTCGGTACCTGAGGCCTCCGAGTGCGTCTTCAGGTCGAAGTCGGTGCGGTTGGCGATGCCTTCGAGTTCACCGAACTCGTTGCCGCCGAAGTTGAAGCGGTACTCGATGTCGCAGGTGCGCTTCGAGTAGTGCGCGAGCTTGTCCTTGGGGTGTTCGAGCCACCGCATGTTCTCTTCGCGCAGGCCGAGGCTGGTGTACCAGTTCCAGCGCTCCTGCATCCAGTACTCCTGCCACTTCTCGTCCTCGCCCGGCTTGACGAAGAATTCCATCTCCATCTGCTCGAACTCGCGGGTCCGGAAGATGAAGTTGCCGGGCGTGATCTCGTTGCGGAAGGACTTGCCGACCTGCGCGATGCCGAACGGCGGCTTGCGGCGCGACGTCGTCTCGACGTTCTTGTAGTTGATGAAGATGCCCTGGGCGGTCTCCGGGCGCAGGTAGGCCAGCCCCGTGCCGTCCTGCACGGGGCCCAGGTGGGTGGAGAGCATCCCGTTGAACATCTTGGGCTCGCTGAAGGTGCCCTTGTTGCCGCAGCTGGGGCAGGCCAGGTCGGTCAGACCGTTGGCCGGCTCGCGCCCGTCGTGCTTGGCTTGGTAGGCCTCGATGATGTGGTCGGCGCGGAATCGCTTGTGGCAGGAACTGCACTCGGTCAACGGGTCGGTGAACTCCCGGACGTGGCCGGACGCTTCCCAGACCTCGCGGGCCAGGATGACCGAGGAGTCCAGACCGACGATGTCGTCACGCGAGGTGACCATCGAACGCCACCACTGGCGCTTGATGTTCTCCTTGAGTTCAACACCCAGCGGGCCGTAGTCCCAGGCGGCCCTGGTGCCGCCGTAGATCTCGCTGCAGGGGTACACAAAGCCACGGCGCTTGCTCAGGCTGACGATCTGGTCGATCTTGTCGGCGGCCACAGTGCTCTCTTCGGCATCTCGTCGGACGGTTGCGGGAAAACACAGGCTATCGGGCCCCTGGGGTGGTCGTTCAATTCGCTTCCCCCGCGGGGGGCGGACCCCGCCCGGCGCGCCCTCCGGCAGTGCCTCGCTTCACCAGGCGCGTTGACAACGATTGTCATTAGAGTTGAGAATCATTTTCATGAAGATACGTAGGACCGCCCCCGGGTTCACCCTTGTCGCCGCCGCAGCCACGGCCCTCCTGATGGCCGGATGCGGCACGGACGACGGCACGGCGCAGGCAGGCGGCGGTTCGACCGGGGGTAAGAAGTTGAAGGTCGTCGCCGCCTTCTACCCGCTGAAGTTCATCTCCGAGCAGGTCGGCGGCCCAGACGTGAAGGTCTCCAACCTCACCAAGGCCGGGGCCGAGCCGCACGACCTGGAGCTCACCCCCAGGCAGGTCGGCCAGGTCTCCCAGGCCGACCTGATGGTCTACCTCAAGGGTCTGCAGCCCGCCGTGGACGAGGCCGTGAAGCAGAACAAGCCGAAGCACACCCTGGAAGCGACCACTGTGTCTCCGCTGGAGCGGCACAGCACGGAGGTCGACGGCGACCACTCCGGTGAATCCGCGGACGAGCACGCCGAACACGAACACGGCGGCGACGAGGGCCACGATCACGACCACGGGGCCGGCGACCCGCACATCTGGCTGGACCCGACCCGCCTGGGTGCGGTCACGACCGGCGTGGGCGACGCCCTGGCCAAGGCCGACCCGGCGCACGCCGAGGGGTACCGGACCCGGGCCGCCGGACTGGTCACCAGGCTCGATGTGCTCGACAAGGAGTTCGCCGCGGGGCTGGCCACGTGCCGCACCAAGGACTTCGTCACCTCGCACGCGGCGTTCGGCTACCTCGCGGAGAAGTACAAGATCAACGAGCTCGGGGTCAACGGCATCAGCCCGGAGGCCGAACCCTCCCCCGCGCGGATCGCGCAACTGCAGAAGCAGATCAAAGATAAGGGCGTGACCACGATCTTCTTCGAGACACTGGCCAGCCCGAAGACTGCCGAAACCCTGGCGAAGGACCTGAACCTCACGACCGGGGTGCTCGACCCGCTCGAGGGCGTCCAGGACGAGTCCAAGGCCGACTACTTCTCAGTGATGCGCGCCAACCTCCAGGCCCTGCGCGGCGCGATGGGGTGCTCATGACCACCGTTGACGCCTCGATGAGGCAGCCACAGCACGGCGACGGTGCCGGGACGCGGCCCGGACAGGAAACCACGGTCGTACGGTTGACCGACGGCACAGCGTCGATGGGCGAGCGCGCCGTGCTGCGCGGCGTGGAGCTGACCGTCCGCCCCGGGGAGGTCGTCGCGCTGCTCGGCGCCAATGGCTCGGGGAAGTCGACGCTGGTCCGCACCGTGGTCGGGCTGGTGCCGTTGACCGGCGGCCGGCTGGAGTTGTTCGGGACCCCTGCTGCGAAGTTCAAGGACTGGGGCCGGATCGGGTACGTGCCGCAGCGCACCACCGCCGCGGCCGGTGTACCGGCCAGTGTGCGCGAGGTTGTCACGTCCGGGCTGTTGACGGGCAGGAGCGTGTTCCGGCTCGACAGGACGCACCGTGCCGCCGTGGACGGGGCACTGGACGCCGTCGGCATGCTGGACCGCGCCAGGGACGGCATCGCGCACCTGTCCGGCGGTCAGCAGCAGCGGGTCCTGATCGCCCGCGCCCTGGCCCGCCGCCCCGATCTGTTGATCATGGACGAGCCGATGGCCGGGGTGGACCTGGCCAGCCAGGAGGTCCTCGCCGGGACTCTGCGCCGGCAAGCCGAAGCGGGATGCTCCGTGCTGCTCGTCCTGCACGAGCTGGGCGCCCTGGAGCCGTTGATCGACCGCATTGTGGTGCTGCGCGACGGAGTCGCCACGTACGACGGCCCACCGCTGCCCGGAGCCGACTGGCACGCCCTGCCGGGGCACGACCACGCCCAGGCGCACTGCGCCCCGGCAGACGCCTCCCCGACGGGACTCCTCTCGTGAGCATGTTCGAGTTCGACTTCATGCGGCGCGCACTCCTGGCGGCGCTGCTCGTCGGCATGACAGCCCCGGCTGTGGGCACCTACCTCGTCCAGCGGCGGCAGGCGTTCATGGGTGACGGCATCGGCCATGTGGCGCTGACCGGCGTCGGCTTGGGCTTCCTGCTCAGCACCTCACCTGTGATCACCGCGGTGGTCGTGGCCACGGCCGGCGCGATCCTTATCGAACTGATCCGTGAGCGCAGCAAGGTCAGCGGCGACGTCGCGCTGTCGGTGCTGTTCTACGGCGGCATCGCGGGCGGCGTCATGCTGATCAACCTCGCGCCCGAGGGCAGCAACGCCAACCTCCAGTCGTACCTGTTCGGGTCGTTGACCTCGGTGTCAACGCAGGACATCCGGATCATCTCGGTCCTTGCGGTCGTCGTCCTCGCGGTGACGGTCGGCCTGCGCCGGGCTCTGTTCACGGTCTGTCAGGACGAGGAGTTCGCCCGGGTCACGGGGTTGCCGGTGCGTGCGCTCAACCTGCTCTTGGCGGCGACCGCCGCGATCACTGTGACCGTGGCCATGCGGGTGGTCGGCCTGCTCCTGGTGAGCGCCCTCATGGTCGTTCCGGTCGCGGTGGCACAGCAGATGACCCGTACCTTCGCGGCCACCATGTCCGCCGCGATCGGTATCGGGGTGGTGGTGTCGCTCTCCGGCACGACGCTGACGTATTACGTGGACGCGCCGCCCGGGGCGACCATCGTGCTCCTGGCCATCGCCCTGTTCGTCGTAGTGGGGCTGTTGACCACCCCGTTGAACCGGCGGCGGGCCCGGCAGGCCCGTGCGGCGCGGGACTCCGAGCTCGAGGTTCGTATCGGCCCTCCGCCCGGCGGTGCCCCGGCAGCGGGTGACGCTGGCACAATGGCCGCCAAGGCAGCCACTGAGGAGGCGTCAGGGTGACCACCACCACGAACGGCCCCGTCCCGGGGAGGGCGACCCGGCAGCGGGCCGCAGTCTCGACGCTCCTGGACGCGACGGATGACTTCCGCAGCGCACAGGAACTGCACGATCTGCTGAAGCAGCGTGGTGAGTCGGTCGGGTTGACCACGGTTTACCGCACCCTCCAGGCACTGGCAGAGGCCGGCGAGGTGGATGTCCTGCGCAGCCACGACGGCGAGGCCGTGTACCGGCGGTGCAGCCAGGGGCACCATCATCACCTGGTGTGCCGCGCCTGCGGCCGCACGGTGGAGGTCGAGGGGCCCGCGGTCGAGCGCTGGGCGGACCGGATCGCCGCGGACCACGGTTTCAGCGATGTCTCGCACACGTTGGAGATCTTCGGCACGTGCACGCCGTGCAGCGCTGGAGCGTCGAACGGCTGAAGTGCCCTCGCGGGTCGCATTTTTTGTCGTCCCCGTACGGTTGGACAAACGCTGAGGGGCTGCCCACCTGGTGGGCGGCCCCTCAGTTGTTGACGTTTGTCCGTGCGGATTCTTGAGCCGCTATTCGTACGGGTCCTTGGGCGCTGTGATCTGTTGCACCGTCACCCCGTCCAGCTGCGGCACGGTGCTGTCGGTGGGCCGCTGCTTCGACGGCTGCCAGCTCCCGGTGACGGTTACCCAGGTGTCTTTGGGCGGGGCTCCGACCCCGTTGATCTCCACGCGCCGTGCTTGAGCGTCGGCCGCACAGCAGCTGATCGCCAAACGGTTGAGGATCCAGCGGCCGTCCTTGCCCGGGGTGACGAATCCGGTCAGTGCCACGGTGCGCCCCGTCAGGGTGTGCGCGGTGTCCCAGACTGCGCGCTGGCTGAACTCAGCGAGTGTCAGTTCCTGCGGATCTCCGGGAGGCAGGGGCAGGAAGGGAGTTCCTTCGACTGCGGCGTCCGCGGGCTTGGCGACGGTGGACGGGGCGCGTTCCGCGGTGTACGAGCCGAGTGCCGGCGGGGAGATCAGGAAGAGGGCGAACACCGGAAGGGTCAGCAGCCAGGCCACTTTGGGACCGTGATTGTGGTCATGGCCGTGGCCGCCGCTCCCGTCGTGCTGTTCCTCATCCCGGAGGCCGGGGTCCACCGGGCCCCGGGGGGCGTGCACCGAGCCGCGCACGGAGCCGTGTACGGGGCGGCGGGCAGGGTCGTGGGCGGGGCTGTACGCCGGGCCGTGGACGTGCACAGAGTCGTTGGCGTGCGCGGGGCCGTCGACGTGGACCCCGGCGTCTTCGTGCTTCCGCAGCACCCCGTCCCGCACCGCCCCGTACAAGCCGACCAGGAGCAGGATCACACCCGCGGCGATGATCGCCGGCCGCAGTCCCTCTTTCACGTACCGCAGGTACATGTCACTGCCGACTGAGATGCGCAGCAGCGCACCACCGAGCAGGACCAGGACAACCGCCTGTACGTCGCGTTTCACAGCAACCACCACCCGACGACGGCACTCAGCGCGACGGCGACCACGAAGGTGGCGCTGGAGAAGCGCAGGGCGAATCCGCGGCCGAAGGTCCCGGACTGCAGTGCGATGAGTTTCACGTCGACCATGGGGCCGACGACCATGAAGGCGAGTTTGGCGGTGGGTGAGAAACCGGCCAGGCTCGCCGCCACGAAGGCGTCGGCTTCGGAGCACACCGCCAGGATCACCGCGAGGAACGCCAGGGTCAGGACCGACACCAGGGGGACGCCCGCCACCGAGTCGACAACGCCGCGCGGGATGGTGACGTTGAGGGTCGCCGCGGTGACGCCGCCGACCACGAGGAAGCCGCCGGCGTGCATGAAGTCGTGCTGGAGTCCGAGCCGGAAGGTCTCCCAGCGGTTGCCGCCCTCCGCCCCGTGCAGGCGTTTTGGCAGCTTCAGCCACTCGGGGCGGCCGAACCTGGCCCACAGCCAGCCCATCACCACTGCCGCACCGAGCGATGCGATGAAGCGGGCGATCACCATTTCCGGGTTCCCGGGGAAGGCAACGGCTGTGGCGACCATGACGATCGGGTTGACGGCCGGTGCGGACAGCAGGAAGGCCAGTGCCGCGGCCGGGGCCACACCCCGTGCCATGAGTCCCGCGGAGACCGGCACCGAAGCGCATTCGCAGCCGGGTAGTACGGCTCCGGCCAGTCCGGCGACCGGGACGGCCAGCATCTGGTTGCGGGGAAGGATCCGGGTGAAGACCTTCGCTGGTACGAAGGCGCTGATCGCCGCGGAGATCACCGTGCCCAGCACAAGGAACGGCGTGGCCTGCACCACGATCGCCACGAAGACGGTGCTCCATGCCTGTACGGCGGGCGCGTCCAGCCGGGTGACGATCCACGACTGGGCGAGGAGCAGCCCGAGGAGGGCGACGATGAGGAATTCAAGCTGACCGGGCCGCCAGCGGCCCGGAGTGGTGGCGGGCGGGCGCGGGGGCGGGGGGGGCCCCCCGCCCGCACCACAAATTGGCGGGCAGCAGGCGCAGCCGGCGCGTGGCCCGCGTGGTACAGTCGAGCCCCAGGCCCGTGCGGATGGAGTTGTGGA
>NZ_JBXAWK010000050.1:0-47067 GCF_057291755.1 Kitasatospora sp. UYEF31 | reverse complement strand
CCGAGCGCGTCCGGAGGACGCAGTCCTTCCGGGCGACGCTCCGGCGCCGAACAACCCCGGAGCGCAGCGACGGGCGCGAAGCGAGGGCGCGAAGCGTCCCGAGCGCGTCCGGAGGACGCAGTCCTTCCGGGCGACGCTCCGGCGCCGAACAACCCCGGAGCGCAGCGACGGGGATGTGAGGAAGACGCCGGAGCTTGGAGCCCGGCATCAGACGGAGGACGCAGTCTTTCCGGGCGACGCTCCGGCGCCGAACAGCCCCGGAGCGCAGCGACGGGCGCGAAGCGAGGGCGCGAAGCGAGGGCGCGAAGCGTCCCGAGCGCGTCCGGAGGACGCAGTCCTTCCGGGCGACGCTCCGGCGCCGAACAGCCCCGGAGCGCAGCGACGGGGATGTGAGGAAGACGCCGGAGCTTGGAGCCCGGCGTACATACAGTCAGGTCCCCGCCCGCTCTCAGGGGAAGTGACCGTCCGGCACCGGGGAAGGTGTGCCGGAGAGCGCGGAGCGGGTGGAGACCTCACCGCACGTCCGCAGCGGGGTCCTCTGACGCGGGCCCGGGTGTCCCGGGCGTCCACGCGGGTGTTTGCGCCGAATTGCCCGCCACTGTACTGCACCAAACCTCAAGGTCAACCCTTCGAAAACCCGCCCTACAAGCCTCTCCAACCACAAAATCGCAGGTCAAGGCCAATGAAGCGATATGGAGATCCAAATAATGCGGCGGCATGCACCACTCGTACGCCGACGCGCGCGCTCCCCGTACGCCCTAACGTCCTGTCCGGCCCTTGAACCCCCGTAGGCGCGCACCGCGCCGCTCCGCTACCGTCGCGCGTATGAACGACACCGCCGCCCCCGCACGCAGCGACGAGGCCGCACTGCCATTCGTCGAGGTGATCGACCGCCTCCTGGAGGCCAACCACCGGTACGCCGCGGCGTACGTCGACCCTGGCATGTCAGCGGCCCCCGTCCAGAAGGTCGCCGTGGTGTCCTGCATGGACGCCCGCCTGGACCTGCACGAACTGCTCGGCCTCGAACTGGGCGACATACACCTGATCCGCAACGCCGGCGGTGTGGTCACGGACGACGTCATCCGGTCGCTGACGATCAGCCAGCGGCACCTGGGCACCCGGGGCGTCGTGCTCATCCACCACACCGGCTGCGGCATGCTCACCGTCACCGAGGACTTCCGGCACGAGCTGGGGAACATCACGGGGCAGCGGCCCGCGTGGGCCGTGGAGGCGTTCATCGACCTCGACTCCGACGTCCGGCAGTCGATGAACCGCGTTCGTACGTCGCCGTTCCTGCTGAGCGGCGACAATGTCCGTGGGTTCGTACACGATGTCGCCACCGGGCTGCTCCGCGAGGTCCCGCAGCTGGAGCCGGCGGGCCCCGGCGCCTGATCCGGAGGGAACACGGCGGAACCAGTCAGGCCGTGGACAGAGTCGTACATCCCGTGTCCGGAGGGGTCTGTTCCCCGACGGACGGTTGCCACCGAACCCGGATCCCCCCGATGATCACCTGACCAGGCGGCCGGACGGGGTGACGGATCCGCATCCGGTTGGGGACAATCGCCACCACACTCCAGTGTGGCGGCCAGGGGGAGGACTCGGGTGTCGACGTTGAACGATCAGGCGGACCTTGTGGGGACCGCCGCGGTGTCGAAGGTCTCTTCGACCGCGATGCGTATCCGCAAGTCCATGGAAACGGTGATCGAGGGCAAGCCCGAGGTAGTGCGCCTGGCGCTGACCGTGCTGCTCGCCGACGGGCACCTGTTGGTCGAGGACGTGCCCGGGGTCGGCAAGACGATGCTGGCCAAGGCCCTGGCCAAGTCGGTGGACTCAACGGTGCGGCGCATCCAGTTCACGCCCGACCTGCTGCCGTCGGACATCACCGGCGTCAGTGTGTACGACTCCGAACGGCGCGAGTTCGAGTTCAAGCCGGGCGTGGTGTTCGCGAACATCGTCGTCGGCGACGAGATCAACCGCGCCTCGCCCAAGACCCAGTCGGCCATGCTCGAATGCATGGCGGAGCGTCAGGTCACAGTCGACGGTACGACCTACGAGCTCGAATCGCCCTTCATGGTGATCGCCACCCAGAACCCGGTGGAGATGGAGGGGACCTATCCCCTCCCCGAAGCGCAGCGTGACCGTTTCATGGCCCGGGTGTCGATGGGCTACCCGTCGCCGGACGCCGAGCTGCGCATGATCAGCGGGCACGGGGCGGGGTCGCCGCTGCTCGACCTGAAACCGGCCGCCACCGCCGCCGACATCGTCGGACTGATCGAAGCGGTCCGGCAGGTGCACCTGTCCCCGCCGGTCGCGCAGTACGCGGTGGACCTGGTCAACGCCACCCGCAACAGCCCCGAGCTGCGGCTCGGCGCGTCGCCGCGGGCGACGCTGCACCTGGTGCGCGCGTCCAGGGCCGCCGCGGCGCTCGACGACCGCGACTACGTACTCCCGGACGATATGCAGGCACTGGCCGTGGCGGTCCTGGCGCACCGGCTGATCCCGACCGCGGAGGCGCAGATGGCGCGGCGCAGCGCGGAGCAGATCGTCGCCGACCTGGTCCGACGGGTGCCGGTGCCTGGGCCCGGCTTCAGCAACAACAACTCGGCCGGGCACAGCGGTCCCGGGCAGGCCGGTCCCGGCCAGAGCGGGGGGAACCGGCAGGGCGGACTGCCGTCGGTGCCTCCGCCGCCGCAGTACCAGCCGCAGGCCCCGCACGGCGGTGTCCCGTACCCGGCGCCGGCTGTCTACGAGGGGCAGCGGCCGGGCGAGGCCGACGGGTACGGCTACCCGGCGGCACGCT
The DNA here is from genome assembly GCF_057291755.1 of Kitasatospora sp. UYEF31. NCBI lineage: Bacteria > Bacillati > Actinomycetota > Actinomycetes > Kitasatosporales > Streptomycetaceae > Kitasatospora > Kitasatospora sp. UYEF31. The sequence goes on along the minus strand of NZ_JBXAWK010000050.1, from coordinate 44,267 downwards.
GAGATGCCCGGGGCACAAGGCCGTTCCCGTACGGACGACCCGTACCGGGAGGGTCTGGCACGTCCGGCGGCACTGCCCCGGCCGACCGGGCTCAGCCGGGTGCGGGGCCTGTTCCGGCTCCCGGCCGGGATGTCGGCCGCGATGTCCGGCCTGACCACCCGGGGGCGTTCGTTCCTGGCGGCGGGGCTGGCCGCGGTGGGCTGCTCGGTAGTGCTCGGCCAGCGGGACCTCCTGCGGGTCGGGCTGCTGCTGACGGCGCTCCCGCTGATCGCCGTGCTCGTGGTGGCGCGCTCCCGGCAGCTGGTGACCAGTTCGCGGTCGCTGGCCCCGGCCCGGGTGGCCGCGGGCCAGGACGCCCAGGTGCGGCTGCGGATCGACAACGCGGGCCGGCTGCCCACGGGGCTGCTGATGCTGGAGGACCAGGTTCCGTACGTCCTGGGCTCCCGGCCGCGGTTCGTCCTTGAGCGGATCGAGCCGCACGGGCAGCGCCAGGTGGCCTACCGGGTGCGCTCGGACCTGCGCGGGCGGTTCCCGGTGGGGCCGCTGCGACTGCGCCTCGCGGACCCGTTCGGGATGTGCGAGCTGAGCCGGTCGTTCGCGGCCCGCGACGTGCTGACGGTCACTCCCCCGGTGCAGGTGCTGCCGGGTACCGACCTGGGCGGCGAGTGGACGGGTTACGGCGAGAGCAGGGCCCGGACGCTGTCGGCGTCCGGTGAGGACGATGTGATCCCCCGGGAGTACCGGCACGGGGACGACGTCCGCCGGGTGCACTGGCGTTCGACCGCGCGGCGCGGTGAGCTGATGGTGCGCCGGGAGGAACAGGCCTGGCAGAACCAGGCGGTGGTCCTCCTCGACACGCGGTCCGGCACGCACTGCGGCGAAGGTCCTTCTTCGTCCTTCGAATGGGCGGTGGCCGCGGCCGCTTCTGTCGGGTCGCACCTGGCCAGGCGCGGCTACACCACCCGGCTCGTCGGCGGCGACGGACAGTCCCTGGCCGGCGCCCCGCAGGTCATCAAGGCGGGGGCCCTGGAGACCGAGACCCTGCTTCTCGAAGGCCTCGCGGTCGTCGGCCAGGAGGCACCGGGGACCCTCGACCGGGCGGAGGCCGCGCTCCGCGCGGGCGACGACACCGGCATGGTCGTCGCGGTGCTCGCCGGGCTGACCGAGGACGACGTCCACCACCTCGCCCGGATCCGGCAGGGGGCGGGGCGGGGTATCGCCGTGCTCCTGGACACCGCCGCGTGGCCCGGAACCGCCGTCCCCGGACTGCTGCCGTACGCGACCGCCGCCGGGATGCTGCACCAGGCGGGCTGGCGGGTCCTGCCGGCCACCGCCGCGTCCCGGCTGCCGGACCTGTGGCGGTCCGCGGGCCGGACCGCCGGGGAAGCACCTTCATACGGGGGAACGTCGTAGTGGAAAGAATCCGCGTCTCACTGGCCGCCGCACTGGCGGTGGCGGTGACCTCGTGCGCCCTGCTGCCGCTGGTCGCCAAGGGGGCCTGGCTGGTCCTCGGGGTGGGGGCCGTGGTCCTGACCGCGGTCCTGGGCGAGGCGCTGCGCCAGCTGTCCATGCCACGCCCGCTGATCCCCCTGGTCCAGTTGCTCATGCTGGTCCCGTACCTGCTCCTGATGCTGGTCCCGGAGACCGCCGGACCACTCCCCACGCCGGAGGCCGTGCGGGCCCTCGGCGATCTGGTCCGCAGCGGCGGCAGCGACATCCGGACCTTCTCCCCGCCGGTCCCGGCCAGCGAGGGCATGTCCGCGATCCTCGTCGGCGTCATCGGCATCGTCGCGGTGCTGGTCGACACCATCGCCGTCACCTACCGCCAGGCCGCCCCGGCGGGGCTCCCGCTGCTCGCCCTCTACAGCGTCCCGGCCGCGCTCACCGAGGACGGCCTGGGCTGGAAGATCTTCCTGCCCGCAGCCCTGACGTACGTGGTCCTGCTGCTCGCCGAAGGCAACAGCCGGATGCGCGGCTGGGGCCGCGCGCTCAGCCCGGAGCGGCCGGTGCGGGAGTACCCGTGGCTGCGCCTGGCGTCCCGGGCCCGCGGCGGAATGGCCATCGGCGCGGCCACCCTCGCCGTGGCGGTGCTGATCCCCGCGATCGCCCCGCTGGGCGGCAACCGGCTGCTCGACGAGGCCGACAAAGCCGAAGGACCGCGGCGGATCACCACCATCAACCCGGTGGTCAGCCTCCAGTCCGAGCTCAACCAGGCCGAGGACGTCACGCTGCTGCGGTACACCACCGACGCCGAGAACCCGACCAGCGTCTACCTGCGGATCTCCGCCCTCGACAAGTTCGACGGCGCCAGCTGGCAGCCGTCCGAGCGGCCTCTGGAGGACGTGCCGAACACGTTCCCGCAGCCCGACGGACTCACCAGCTCCGTGAAGTCGGAGTCGTTCACGGTCAACGTGGAAGCCGACAGGAACTACAAGCAGCAGTCACTCCCCATGCCGTACCCGGCCACCTCGGTGAAGGTCGGCGGCGACTGGCGGTACGAACCCGAGGGCCGGCTGCTCCTCGCCGACAAGGGACAGAGCACCCGCGGCCTGTCCTGGACGACCACCGCGATGGACGTCCGCCCCACACCGGCCCAGTTGCGCAACGCCGGGCCGGCACCGACGTCGATGGCCGCCTACCTGCAGCTGCCCGCCGGGACGAACCAGGTGGTCGGCGCGCTCGCCCAGCAGATCGGCGGCTCGGGACCGGCCGCCGACCAGGCCCGCCGCCTTGAGGACTGGTTCGCCCGCACCGGCGGATTCCGGTACGACACCCGTTCGGTCGGCGGCAACGGACTGAACGCGCTGGGGAACTTCCTCCAGCAGAAGGTCGGCTACTGCGAGCAGTACTCCTCGGCGATGGCCGTGATGGCCCGCTCGCTCGGCATCCCCGCCCGGGTGGCGGTCGGCTTCGTCCCCGGTGCCCCGCAGGGTGACGGCAGCCTGCGGGTCGGCACCCACGACGCGCACGCCTGGCCGGAGCTCTACTTCTCCGGCATCGGCTGGCTGCGCTTCGAACCGACCCCGACCCGGGGCAACAACCCGCCGTGGAGCGCCCCGGATCCCCTGGACACCAGCCCGTCCGCGTCGCCGACCACAACCCAGGCACCGGGCGCCAGCGCGTCGCCGACCGGGTCGGCGACGTGCAGGCCGGGTGCCGAAGGCTGCCCGGAGCCCTCCTCGTCGTCCGTCCCCGTTCAGGCCGCCGACGGCTCCGGACCGAAGGTGCCGCTGGGCTGGCTGCTCGCCGGGCTCGTGGTCCTGCTCCTGACGGGACTGCTCGCCACACCCATGCTGCTGCGCCGCCGGATCAGGCGGCGCCGCCTCGGGGCCCTGGGACACGCCGTCGCCGACCGGCCTGACGGCACGGAACCGGCGGTGCTCGGCGCGTGGGCGGAGGTCCTGGACACCGCCGCCGACATCGGGCACGGGGCGCCGGCCTCGGAGACTCCGAGACGGTCCGCAGCCCGGCTCGCCGGGCTGCTGCCCGCGGAGGCCCGCGAGGCCCTGTCGAGGCTGGCCGGGTCCGCCGAACGCCAGCTGTACGGGACTGCGGAGCAGCCGTACGACACCGCGCTGGGTTCGGATGTGTGCCTGATCCGCGACGCCCTGCTCGCCGCGGCCCCACGCGCCGCCCGCACCAGGGCGCTGCTGCTGCCGCCGTCGTTGCTGCGCCGGGTCCGCCTGCGCCCCGGGGCGCCGCCGGAGGACCTGCGCGGGGAGTTCTCGCGCTGAGGCGGCCGGGGCCGCCGGGCGTTCACAGCCCGGCGGCCCCGGGCCGTACGGTGCCCTGCGGGAAAGACCGCAGGAAAAGGTGCGGGAAAAGGTGCGGGAAATGGGCAACGGGCCTGGACGTCCCCGACTGAGGGGGTCGTCCAGGCCCGTTGCCGCACCTGCGTCGTGGACTTCTCAGTTGTTGCCGAAGTCGTCCCGGCGCCGGTTCCAGCGTTCCTCGAACCGGTTCATCACCTTGCCCCGGCGCGGCGGTCGCGCGGCACGGCCACCCGCCAGACCTGCGACGTTGTCGGGCACCGCAGTGCCTGGGCGGCGCCAGCCGGTAACGGCCGTCAGCACCCCGCCGAGCATGATCAGGAAGCCGATCACCCCGGCCACGATGCCGCCGGTCGACGGGGCGTACGTCATCCCGACCATCAACACGACCACACCTGCGATGAATCCGGTGATGCCCAGAAGCAGGCGACGCCGGGTATGCGTGCGCAGACTGGTCCCCTCGAGCGCTGTCGCCAACTTGGGATCCTCGGCGTACAGCGCCCGCTCCATCTGCTCGAGCATGCGCTGCTCGTGCTCTGAGAGCGGCACGGCGTCCTCCTTCGTCGGCCGCGACGCGACCGGTGCGGCCCTTTCAGAATAGGCAGGAGACGGCCGTCGTGAAACCCACCGGCCGCACAACGAACGAACCCGCGGGCCCGTTCCCGGTCCCGCAACCCCTCATTGTCACGGCCGAAGTGCTGTGCCAGCATCGGCGACGGCCCCCACTACCCGGTACATGCCCTGGCCGAAGCACATCATGTCCCTTGGTCAGGGCTTCGATGATATGCGCAGGACAGCCCGGCCGGACCGGTTACGCCGGGGCAATCAGCCACAGGGGTGGAAAAATCCACCACCGGCTGAACCGTCACGCCGCCGGACGGTACGCGAGCAGGTGCAGCTGGGTGGCAAGCGCGCGGTATTCCGGCAGCTGGGCGGCGGCCCGTTCCAGGTCGAGCAGCGCGTCGAAAGCGGCCGGATCGTCCACCAGGACACCGGGCACGAGGTCCGCGAAGACCCGCACCGCGTGCACCGGGCCCGCGGTCAGACCTGCCTTGGCGACGAGGTCCGTCAGGTCGGCCACGGAAAGCCGCCGCTCCAACGGGTCACCGTCGCCCCAGCGGCCCCGCGGGTCGCCCAGCGCGTGCCGGGCCTCGGCGAAGTCGCCGGACAGCGCGCGGGCCAGGACCGCGCCGGTGCGGTTCGCGGCGAGCAGGCTCAGGGTGCCGCCGGGGCGCAGTGCCCCGACCACCTGGGCGAGCGCCTCGGCGGGGTCGTCGACGTACTCCAGGACGCCGTGGCACAGGACCATGTCGGCGCTGCCCGGCTCGACCACGTCGAACAGGCCGTTGGTGTCGCCCTGGAAGGCGCGGATGCGGTCGGCGACGCCGGCCTCGTCGGCCCGGCGTTCCAGGGCGGCCAGGGCGTCGGGGCTGGGGTCGACGACGGTGACCGTGTGCCCGAGGCGGGCCAGCGGGACAGCCAGGTTGCCGGTGCCGCCGCCGGCGTCCAGGACGTCGAGGGAGGTCCGTCCGGCCGTCCGCGCGCGCTGGTCGAGTGCGTCACCCAGCACCTGCCAGACGACGGCGGTACGTAGCGAGCTGCGGCGACGCATCCGGTCCGACACAGGCGGGTCCTCCTTCAGTGCGCGGCACCGGCGGGACCCGGGCCAGCTGATCGGACTCCAGCTTAGAGGCTCCCCCGGCAGGGCCCGGCTGCCGCTGCGTGGACCGTCAGAGCCGTTTCGTACGGGTGACCCCGTACGCCCGGCGTTTCCCGGAGGCCCCGCGCCCGGGGAACCCCGTCTCACTCCGGCGGGCGGGACACGTCCGTCAGGAGCGGCAGGCCGAGCAGCCGGACCACAAGGCGGTGGAAGGTCTCGACGTCGCGGACGAGGTCGTCGGCCTCACGGCGGGTGGCGGCGCCCGGCAGGTCGGCTTCGGCGGCGGCGCGCTTGCGCGCCCCGGCGGCGAAGTGCGACGCCCATTCGGTCAGTTCCGGCGCGACCTTGGGCAGGAGTTCCCAGGCGCTGCGCGGGCGGCGGCGGATGTACGGCCGGTCGTCGGGGACGGCGCGGGCGGCCAGGACGGCTGCGGCGGTGCGCAGGGCGGCCAGGTGCGCCGCGGCGTAGCGCAGGTTGGCGTCGTCGCCCGCCGCGGCCGCTTCGGTCAGGCCGTCCCGGGCCGAGGCGAGCAGGTCGAGGGCGCCCGGCGGGGCGGTGGACCAGCGCAGCGGCGCCCGGTACGGCAGGGGTATCCCGTCGGTGCCGGTCGCCGAGCCGCTCACGGCCGGACTCCGGCCCATTCGAACGCGTGCCGGGTCTGGTCGCGGTTTCCGCCGCCGGTGTCGCGGCTTCCGCGGCTGTCGTAGCTTTCGCGGCTGTCGTAGCTTTCGCGGCTGAGTGTCCAGGTGCCCCGCTCGCCGTCGAGGGCGAGTTCGTACACGCCCAGCGGCGCGCAGCGGCCGGCGGCGGCTTCTACCCGCCAGACTTCCGTCGGCCTGCCCGCGGACTCCTCCACCCGGTGTCCGAGGACCGCGCGCACGACGTACAGCCGGTCGTGCCAGAGGAATCGGGTGGGGTCGGTACCGCGGCACAGGACCTCCACCGGGTCGGTGTGTCCGTACGTCATGTGCTGCCTCCCTGGTCGCCGTGCCCTGCGCCTGCCCGGTGCCGGGCGGCCGGACCCCGGCCGGTGCCGCGCTTCCCCTCGCGCCTCCGGCCGGGGCGGTCCGTGGTCCGTCCGCTGTGGACGGCTGCTCCGCTGTGACCGGCGCCCGTGGTGGTCCGCCAGTCCACTGATCGAACATTCGAACTGAAGTTCGATCAATGAAGTCATTGAACTCCGCACCCCCGGCATCGTCAACACTTTTTTCACATTTCGGGGCGAAAGCCCCAGACAGCGAATTTTTCGATCCTTGTTCGAATCTAGTGCCGACCGTTCTTCCAGACTGGCAGGCCGCACCGACACGCCCCCGGTCTCCCGGGTTCAGCCACTCAGCCGCAGGGCCGGCACCGGACGCGGCGCACCGGTGACATGACGAAGGGCCCCGCCGCGGCTTCCCGCGACGGGGCCCTTCCGCCGATCCGCTACCGCGTCCCCCGTGGCCGCGGTCGCGCCGGTCCGCCGGTGTCCGGCTTTCGACGCCGGGCCCGCCACCCCCCGTGGGTGGCGGACCCGACTGCTCCCCCGTGGGACCCGGCGGCCCCCCCGTGGCCATCACTCTGCCGGAGCCCCAATGGCCCCGGCATCCGTACGGATACTCAGGCTGAATTACTCAGAGACGGGTCGGAATGAGTCGCGCATCCGTGATTTTCTCCGCTTTGTCCTGATCTGATCTGGCCGTCGGGAAGGTTTCGAAAAAAATCACCATCGGCGTACAACCCCTCAGGGGGGTCGGGAGTCCAACCTTGCAACAAGCCCAACAGATGCGCCGGATCCGCTGGGGGGCGGTTTCCGGCGCGCGTCACGGCACGGTCCTCCTGGCGGATTCCGACGCTGGAGGACCGTCCGCGACGGTCCGCACCGCACAGTCGCCCCGGCAGGTGGCGGTGCATGGGGGAGGGGGCCCGCCGCCCTGGGGGTGGTGCCGCGGGACGAAGGCCGGGCCCGGTGGATCCCTGGGGGGTGATCCACCGGGCCCGGTTTTTTGTGCCTGGCCCTGTGCCCGTCCCCGCGCCTGCGGGGCCATGGCCTACGCTCGGGCGACGTGGCACGAATCGTGGTTGTCGGGGCAGGTATGGGCGGATTGGCGGTCGCCGCCCGGCTGGCCGCCCAGCGGCACGAGGTCGTCGTCTGCGAGCGCCAACCGCGCACCGGCGGCGTGATCACCCCGCTCGTCCGGGACGGATTCACCTTCAGCGGCGGGCCCGGCGTGCTGACGCTGCCCGCGGTCTACCGCGACCTGTTCCTGAAGACCGGCGGCGCGCTGGAGGACACCCTCGACCTCGTCGGGGTCGACCCGGCCACCCGACTGGTGTTCGACGACGTGACGGTCGAGCTGCCCAACGCAGCGCGGGACGCCACCGCACAGGCCCTCGACGCCGCGTTCGGCGCCGGGTCCGGCGCGGCCTGGAACACCCTGCTCGCCCGCGGCGGCGACATGTGGACGACGATGCGCAAGCAGTTCACCGAAGTGCCCTACGCGGAGGGCGACCCCGCCCGGCCGCGCAGTTGCGGGACCCGCGCCGACTGGCGCACGACGGTGCCGTGGCGCTCACTGCGCGCGCTCGGCAAGGACTACCTGCCGGACGCCCGGATGCGCGCGTACCTCGGGCACTTCGCCGTCGAGGGCGGCGGCGACGCCCGCCGCGCACCGGCGACGGTGGCCGTCCTGCCGTACCTGGAGCAGACCTTCGGCCTCTGGTACGTCCGCGGCGGGCTGCACAGGATCACCGGAGCCCTTGAGGACCGCTGCCGCGGGCTCGGCGTGGAGATCCACACGGACACCGAGGTCGTCGGCATCTCCCGGAACGGGCCGCACACCACCGTCGATGCGGTACGGACCGCTGACGGCCGCCGGTTCGAAGCCGACCTCGTGGTCACCGACGCCGCGATGCAGCGCCCCCGACTGTCCCCGCTCGGCACCCAGCGCCGGGCGCCCACCTCTGTGTTCGAGCTGTACCTCGCGGTCCGCGACGACGGGCTCGACCTGCCGCACCGGTCGTACTTCTTCGGCGGCCGGGTCTCCGGGCGGCAGGGCGCCCGGGGGCGGGGCCCGGGCGGCGGAGGTGCCGACACGAAGGGCTTCGGCACACAAGACTTCGGCGGGCGGAGCGGGCCGACACTGTGCGTGTACGCGCCACAGGACGACCTGCTGGCCCCCGCCGGGCACCGGGCGGTCACCGTGCAGGTCCGGGTGCCCCGGCACGGCTCCGGCGGCCGGAACTGGAGCGCGGAGACCCGCGACGCCTACGCGCAGACGGTGCTCGACCTACTGGAACAGCGCGGACTGCCGGTCCGCGACCGGCTGCTCTGGCATGCGGCCCGCTCCCCCGCGGACATCGCGAAGGCCGGCGGGCTGCCCGGCGGGGCGCTGGGCGGGGCGGCCTTCGACGGGCTGCGCTCCGACCTGCTGCGCGCTCCGAACAGGGCGGCCGTCCCCGGTTTGTTCCACGTCGGCGAGGCGGCGCACCCGGGGGGCGGGCTCATGCGGGTGGGGATGTCGGCGGCGCTGGTGGCGGAGGAGATCGGGCGTGCGAAGAAGCAGAAGAAGGACTGAGGGGGCTGCTCCGCCCGCTCCGCTCGCTCTGCCTGTTCTGCCTGTTCTGCCTGTTCTGACTGTTCTGCCTGTTCTGACTGGTCTGACTGGTCTGACTGGTCTGTGCGGTTGCCCGGGTCGATCGTGTCCGGACACTGTGCGTCGATCTCCAGCCACAGCATTCCGGGCATGTTCGATGCGAGGTGGGACTAGGGCCTGTTCTGGGTTTCCCGCCGGACCAGGCCGCGTTGTCCGGCGCCGTGCGTCGCAAGGCGCCGGATCCGAACCCGTACCGGTCGTACCTGGAGGATTCGGCAACGCCGCGAGGGGCGGTGCCAGGCAGCGCGGCCCCGGCGGGAAACCCAGAACAGGCCCTAGCTCACCGGCGCCCCCGCCGTCCCTTGCTCCGGCCGCGGCCGAGCACCCAGCCGTTCTGGTAGCCGCGCCGCAGGTGCTGCGCTGTGAGGAACTGCCCGACCGCGAACAGGAAGATCCCGATCCCGCTGGCGATCGGGTGTTTTATCGCCACTCCGGCGACCACGCCGAGGAAACCGAGGAGTGCCAGCAGCCGGTAGCGGAACGGAGCCCCGTGCTGCCACAGGGCCTCGGTCAGCAACCACACCCCGACCAGCGCAAAAAGCAAATACAACGCCACGTAGCCGAGATCGCCGATCTGCACCTGGTGTCCGCCCCTTCAGCTGTGCCCACAGCGGTTGACGCCGCAGGGCCGGAAATCGTTGCCGACACCCTAGAGGGCATACGGAACAGGGACGGCGCGGGTGCGGGAAAAGTTCCCCGGTCAGGCAGCCGCGGGCAACAACGTGGGGAGCCCTCGGTGGTGCGTCAGCGGTACGACAACGGCAGCCCGCAGGCAACTCGCCGGTGCGTCAGCGCAGTTCGCGCAGCCCGAGGTTCTGGTAGATCTCCAGCGTCGCGGTCGACCTGTTCATCGTGATGAAGTGCAGGCCCGGAGCGCCCTCGGCGAGCAGCCGCTGCGACATCGCCGTCGCGTACCCGACGCCCACGGCGTGGACCGCCGCCGGGTCGTCCTTGACCGCGAGCACCTGCTCGACCAGGTCGGCCGGGAGCTCCTCGCCGCACAGCTCGGGGATCCGGGCGAGGTTTCGGACGCTCGTGATCGGCATGATCTCGGGGATGACCGGCGTGGTGCAGCCCGCCGCCGCGACCTTGTCGCGCAGCCGCAGGTAGTCGTCGACGTTGAAGAACATCTGGGTCAGCGCATAGTCGGCGCCGGCCCGGCACTTGTCGACGAAGTGCCGGATCTCGCCGTCCCAGTCGGCCGACCTGGGGTGCTTCGTCGGGAACGCCGCGACGCCCACGCAGAAATCGCCCGACTCCTTGAGCAGCCGCACCAGTTCGATCGCGTACGTGTAACCCTGCGGGTGCTTGACCCACGGCCCCTGCACGTCGCCCGGCGGGTCGCCGCGCAGGGCGAGCACGTTGCGCACGCCCGCGTCGGCGTACTGGCCGATGATGTTGCGCAGTTCGGCGACCGAGTGGCCGACTGCGGTCAGGTGGCCCACCGGGGTGAGTGTGGTGTCCGTCGCGATGCGTTCGGTCATCCGTACGGTGTTCTCGCGGCTGGAGCCGCCCGCGCCGTAGGTCACCGAGACGAAGCTGGGAGTGTGGCCCTCGATCCGGCGGACCGCGTCCCACAGGCTGCGCTCGCCGGCCGGGGTCCGGGGCGGCATGAACTCGAAGGAGAACGTCCGCCGGCCGTCGGCGAGCATGTCGCTGATGGCGGGAGCCCGGTGCCGGTTAGGGGGCGTCACGGTCGCCGCATCGAGAGTCATACACGCAGGTTACCGACCGCGCACTTCGGCGCGAAGACGAGATTCACCTGATGAGACGCAGGCCGCGGACCCGGCTGCGGGCCGGTCTGTGACCCCTGCCCGTTACGCTGACCGGGATTGTCCTCAAGGGAAGACGCCTGTGACTGCCGAAGACCGCCCCACCGCCACGTCCCCCCATGCCGTCCACCCGCTGGACCGGGAGGGACTGCGGGACCGTGTTGGCGCCGCGCTCACCGGCTTCGCCGACCGGCAGCAGACCGTGCTGGCTGGGATAAGCGACGAGCTGGCCCCGGTCTCCGCCGCACTGCGCGACTTCCTGCTCGACGGCGGGAAGCGGCTGCGTCCCGCCTTCTGCTACTGGGCCTGGCGCGGGGCCGGCGGGCTGCCGGGCACGGCCGACGAGGAAGCAGTGGTGCGGGCGGCGACCTCCCTGGAACTGCTGCAGGCCAGCGCGCTGATCCACGACGATCTGATCGACTCAAGCGACACCCGGCGTGGTTTCCCGTCGGTGCACAAGCGGTTCGAGACGCTGCACACGTCCTCCGGCTGGCAGTTCTCGACGGAGTCGTTCGGGCAGGCGGCCGCAGTGCTGCTCGGCGACCTGTGCCTGTCCTGGTCCGACGAGATGTTCTACGCGAGCGGAGTCTCCGACCAGGCCTTGCGCCGCGCCAAGCCGCTGTTCGACGTGATGCGTACGGAGGTCATGGCCGGGCAGTACCTCGACGTGCTCGAACAGGCGATGGGCGGCCGCTCGGTGGAGCGGTCCCGACGGGTGATCCGCTTCAAGTCCGCGAAGTACACGATCGAACGTCCCCTGCACGTGGGTGCCGCCCTGGCCGGGGCCGACGGCGCTCTCATAGACGCCTATTCCGGCTACGGGCTCCCCCTGGGTGAGGCCTTCCAGCTAAGGGACGACGTCCTCGGCGTGTTCGGGGATCCGGCCCTGACCGGGAAGCCCGCGGGTGACGATCTTCGCGAGGGCAAGCGCACCGTCCTCCTCGCCCTTGCCGCGGAGCGGGCGGACGCCGACCGGTGGGCGCTGGTCGAGGAGCTTCTGGGGGACCCCGGCCTGGACGACACCGGGGTCAAGGAGATCCGGTCGGTGATCGAGGAGACCGGGGCGCTCGCCCAGGTCGAGCGCATGATCACGGAATTGACCGGGCAGGCCCTGGCCGCGCTGGACGCCGCGCCCGTCGCCTTCGATGCCCGCGCCGTCCTGCGGGAGCTGGCGCTCGCCGCGACCGTCCGCCGGGTCTGACCCGGGCACGGACACGACAACCACAGCGGTGGCGTCGGCGGTGGCCTGGGCGGCGGGTCCACCAGGACCGGCGCCGGCCGGGGCAGGCCAGTCCCGGTAGCCGGAGCCGCCCGGCGCGCCGGGACCCCGCGATCCACCGGAGCTGACGGAGCCGCCGCAGCCCGTTCCGGTCCGGTTGACGTCGTGGCTCTCCCGGGGCGGGCCGGGCGGCGGGAAGGCTCCCGGCGGCGACGGGACCCAGGACGGCGCTGCCGGAGCGGCCCGCACCGGCTGCGGCACCCGCTCCATGAGGCCGGGTTCCGCGATGGTGGAACCTGTGCCGGGCCGCAGGAACTGCGGCGGGTTGTGGGTGACGAACAGCAGTCCGGCGACCGCCCCCGCGAGGACGAACAGCGGCACGAACAACCGGGTCGCCCCACCACAGTCGGCCGTCTGCCGGACGGCGGGCTGCGGCGACTGTGCCGGTCGGCCTGACTGCGCGACCGGCCCGGCGGGGAACGTGCCGACGGGGAACGGCCCCGGCCGGCCGGTGTGCCGACGCGGCCGGGGCAGTCGGACGACCGGGACGGCCGTCTCCGACTGGGTCTTCGGCCGGGGTTGTGGTTGTGACCCTGCTGGTGCCGGTGCTGGTGCCGGTGCCGATGCCGATGCCGATGCCGATGCCGGTGCCGGTGCCCCAGACTGCGGCTGCGCGCCTGTGCCGCCTGACGCGTCCGGGCCGCCTTGGGCGTCCGGCCTGGTCCGCGGCCCTGCTTCCGGCCCTGCTTCCGGCCCTGCTTGCGGCCCGGTCTGCGGCTCAGCCCGGGTGTCCGGCCCGGTCCCGGGTTCGGTGGAGAGCAGCACCGCGTCGTACGCGGAACCGGGGCGGCTGCTCGACGGATTCGATTCGGTGGTGGATTCCATGCCTCGAAGTCTTGCCGGTTCCAAACCGCCCGTCGGCCGGATTCACCCGGTCTGTGGACAACCAGGGCCAGATTCGGCCCGGACCACCCGTTCGGCGTAGTCGCCTACGAAGTTGTCCACATTTTCCCGGCAGGGCACTGGCACACCCGGGTCCGTGTGGTATCCGGCGGGCTCCCAGCGCCCGGACAGTTCCCGGTGCACTGGCCGCTCCCGGCGCGCTGATCAGCTCCCACACACCGGCGATTCTCAGCGCACCACAACACGGAAGGTCCGGTAGTGGTCGCCGGTGTAGTACCGCTCCCCCGCGCCGCCGCCGATGAGGCGTCGCGCCCCGCGGTCGCCTTCGCCCGGCGTGGGGACGGTGTACTCGCGGTAGTAGTCGGCCCGCTGCGTGGGCAGCCGGCGCTCCCGGTTGCTGAACACCGTGCCGTCCTTGCGGTACGGGAAGGGCCCGCCGGAGTCGATGAGCTGGAGTGTGCGCTGCGCCTCGGGCGCCAGCTCACCGGCCTTGACCGTGCCCATACCGGGCGGAACCTGAGCCGCCGGCGGCTGCGGCCCCGGGTTTTGGACCGGCGTCTGCTTCTGGCCCTGCGTCGACGGGCCCTGCCTGGCCGCCGCCGAAGCACCCCCGGAAGCGGCCCCGGCCGATTTCGGCCTGCCGTCGCCGCCCCCGCCGAGCACCGCCCAGAGGACCACCAGGACCAGCACAAGTAGACCGGCCCCGGCAGCGAGCCGGGTATTTCTGGACATGGCAGGCATAACGGAATGCTGGCACGCGGCTCAGGCCACGTCCTCCCGACACGCTCACCCGCGTAGAGCCGCGGCGGTCAGCCGCGGCGGTCAGCCGCGGCGGTCCACGCAGGAAGTCCTGCGCCCAACCGGCGCACGAACTCCGCCGTCGCCGCCCCCGGGTCGTCCGCGTCGGTGATCGCGCGGACCACGACGACACGTCGCGCCCCGGCGTCCAGGACCTCGTCGAGGTTGCCGAGGTCGATGCCGCCGATGGCGAACCACGGGCGGTCCGTGCCGAGCGCCGCCGTGTACCTGACCAGGTCGAGGCCGGGCGCGTGCCGTCCGGGCTTGGTGGGGGTCGGCCACACCGGACCGGTGCAGAAGTAGTCCACACCGGGCTCTACGGCCGCCGCGTCCACTTCGGCCTCGGCGTGTGTGGAGCGGCCGATCAGTACGCCGTCGCCGAGGATCCGGCGGGCGTACGGCACCGGCAGGTCGTCCTGGCCCAGGTGCAGCACCTCGGACCCGGCCGCGGACGCGACGTCGGCCCGGTCGTTGACGGCGAGCAGCTTCCCGTGCCGTCGGCAGGCGTCGGCGAACACCGCAAGGTGCTCCAGCTCCTGCTTGGCCTCAAGCCCGGTCTTCTGCCGCAGCTGGACGATGTCCACACCGGCCGACAGCACCGCGTCCAGGAACTGCGGCAGGTCACCCTGCCGCTCCCTGGCGTCGGTGCAGAGGTAGAGGCGGGCGTCCGCCAACGGACTCGTTCCGCGCAACGGGCTCTGCGGGCTCACAGGGCCTGAGCCCGCCGACGGACCTCCGTCATGCGGTTCTCAAGCAGCCCGTCGATCGGCCGGCCGGGCAGGGAGTCGTCCGGAGTGAACATCCACTCCAGGATCTCCTCGTCGCTGAGACCGCGGTCGGCCAGCAGCGACAGGGTGCCGGCCAGCTTCTTGACCGTGTGGCCGTTCTGGAAGAACTCCTCCGGGACCAGCAGGGGCATGCCGGGGCCCTGGCGCACGGCCAGGAAGGCGCGCTCCTTCAGCAGCTGGCGCACCCGGGTGATCGGCACGCCGAACATCTCCGCGATGTCGGGCAGGTGCACCCACTTGGTGATCAGGGTCTGCAGACGCGTCTCAATGTCAATCTCGCTCTCACTCACAGGAGCAAGGGTGTCATGAGACGACCTCACACTTCGACCCGCCCGGGTCGACTTACCCGCCTACTGACTTGCCCGCCTACTGACTTGCCCGCTCGACGATCAGGCCCGCCCGACGATCAGGCCCGCCCGACGATCGCGTCCTTGACCGGCACCGCGGGGTCGGCGAACTTCACCGTGTCGACCCGGGCGCCCGAGTTGATGAGCCGGCGCCCCTGCGCGAGGTCGCGCGGGCGGGCGACGGTGAGCAGAGCGACCAGCGCGCCGTCGACCAGCCACCCGGCGGACCACTGCCCGTCCCCGGGGGTGCCGCGGAACAGCGGTTCGACACCTTCCGGATGGTGGCCGATGTACTGCACCATGCGGCCGAACTGCTCGGACCAGAAGTACGGCACCGGGTCGTAAGCGTCGTCCGCGCCGAGCAGGTTGGCCGCGACCGTGCGCGGGGCCTGGAGCGCGTTGTCCCAGTGTTCGACGTGCATGACCCGGTCGTAGCGGGCCGAGGCGAAGGACGCGCAGTCGCCGACGGCGTAGACACCGGGGAGAGAGGTGCGCAGCCGCGCGTCGGTGGTGATGAAGCCGCGCGCGTCGAGTGCGATCCCGGATCCGGCCAGCCAGGCGGTCTCCGGGCGGACGCCGATGCCGACGACGACGGCGTCAGCCGGCAGGCTGCGGCCGTGGGTGAGGTGGACGGCGCCCTGTTCCAGGCGGTCCACCCGGGTGTCGAGCAGGAGTTCGATTCCGGCTTCCGCGTACCACGGGGTGAAGCGTTCGCCGAGTTTTGTGCCCAGGGCGTTGGCGAGCGGTGCGCGCAACGCTTCGACGACGGTCGTGCGGCAGCCGAGCGTGGCCGCGGCGGTGGCGACTTCCGCCCCGATCCAGCCCGCGCCGACGATCACGACGCGCGCCCCGGGCACCAGCGCGGAGCGCAGTCGCCGGGAGTCCTCGATCGTCCGGATGACATGGACACCGGGCAGGTCCGCGGCACCGGGCAGGTTGATCACATGTGCGCCGGTCGCGATGACCAGGCCGTCGTACGGGACGACTCCCGCGTCGGTGTCGACTTCGCGGGCGCCGGGACGCAGTGCGGTGGCGGTGACGCCCAGTCGCAGGTCGACGCCGAGGGCGTCCCAGTCGACCTCGAAGGAGCTGTCGTCGCTCTTGCCGAGCAGGACGTCCTTGGACAGGGGGGGTCGGTCGTACGGACGGTGGGACTCCGCGCCGAGGAGGGTAATCCGCCCCGCGTACCCCTGGTCCCGCAAGGCCACCACGGTCTGCAGGCCGGCCATGCCGGCGCCTACGACAAGCACGTTTTCCATAGGGGGAACCCTATTCGGCGGCGATGCCCGACAAAGGCCTTGACTCTGTCAAATACCTCACAGTCCTCTATGCCGGGCTCCAAGCTCAGGCGTCATCCTCCCTCCCCCGGACTCCGTCCGGGAGGTGCCCCCTCCTTCGCTTCGCTCAGTCGCCTCGTGGTGGGTCCGCTTGGGCGTTCGCTGCGAAGTGGCTGTGGTTCACAGCTCACATCCGCCGTCTTTCCCTTAGGAGCCTCGCCCCTCGTGCGACCCGGGACAACGTGAGCAGTACGGTGGCCCTGTATCGCGGGAGCCCGGTGGACCGGGCTGAGAGAGGGGCTGGCCGCCCCTGACCGTCCGAACCTGATCCGGGTCATGCCGGCGAAGGGAGATCTCCTCAATCATGGTTTTTTCCACACCAGACGTCGTTGTGGTCGGCGGCGGGGTGATCGGCCTGGCCTCGGCCTGGCGGGCGCGCAGCCGGTACGGGCTCACCGTCACCGTGGTCGACCCCGCTCCCGGGCACGGCGCCTCGCACGTCGCGGCCGGGATGCTGGCCCCGGTCAGCGAGCTCGGGTACGGGGAACAGGCGCTGCTGCGACTCAACCTCGCCTCCGCCGGCCGCTACGCCGCGTTCGCCGCCGAGCTCGAAGCAGCGTCCGGCCTGCCGTCCGGCTACCGGGCCTGCGGGACCATGGCTGTCGCGGCCGATCCCGACGACCGGACGGCCCTCAGGGAACTACACGTCTTCCAGGAGCGGCTCGGCCTGGAGTCAACGTGGCTGACTGCTCGTGAGTGCCGCGGTCTGGAACCGATGCTCTCCCCGTCGGTGAGCGGCGGACTGCACATTCCGGGCGACCACCAGATCGACAACCGCCGCCTTGTCACCGCTCTCCTGTCCGCGTGCGAGCGCGCCGGAGTCACCTTCGTCCGCTGCGACGTTGTCGCCATAGTGACGGGAAACAACCGGGCGACGGGGGTGCGACTGGCCGGCGGCGGTGTCATCACCGCAGGTCAGGTACTGCTCGCCGCAGGTGCCTGGTCAGGCTCGGTGGGCGGGCTGCCGCCGGACGTGCTGCCACCGGTCCGGCCCGTCAAGGGCGAGATCCTGCGGCTGCGGATGGATCCCGCGCAGCCCCTGATCACCCACAACGTCCGCGGCCTCGTCCGGGGCGGGGCCGTGTACCTGGTCCCCCGTACGGACGGCGAACTGGTCGTCGGGGCCACCCGCTGCGAACTGGGCTTCGACACCGGGGTGACCGCCGGCGGGGTGTACGAACTGCTGCGCGACGCCCGCGCCCTGGTCCCCGGGATCACCGAACTGCCCCTGGTCGAGTCCGTCGCCGGGCTGCGTCCTGGAACACCGGACAACGCCCCGCTCATCGGTCCTTCCCGACTGCCCGGCCTGATCGTCGCGACCGGGCACTACCGGCACGGCGTCCTGCTCACCCCCGTCACGGCGGACGCGGTGGCCGAAATCCTCGCCACCGGCGATGTGCCCGCAGTGGTCCGCCCCTTCGGCCCTGGAAGGTTCACCCCGACCACTGCCGCAGTCCCGGAGGTCTCACCATGAAGAACCCGGCCAGCACCGTCGACGTGACGGTCAACGGCGAGCCGCACAGCCTCGCCCCGGGCACGACCGTCGCCGCGCTGGTCGCCGCGCTGGCGCCCGGCAACAAGGGGGTCGCCGTCGCGCTCAACGCCGAGGTCGTACCGCGCGGCGCCTGGCCGGTCACGGCTCCGGCGGCCGGCGACCTCATCGAGATCCTCACCGCCGTCCAGGGAGGCTGACCCATGACCATGACAACAAGTACTCAAGTCGACACTGCCACCGACCCGCTGGTCATCGCCGGACAGAAGTTCACCTCCCGGCTGATCACCGGGACCGGCGGAGCGCCGAATCTGGAGGTCCTCGAGCAGGCCCTCCTGGCCTCCGGCACGGAACTGACCACCGTGGCCATGCGCCGGGTGGACCCCACGGCCACCGGATCGGTCCTGGACGTCCTGCTCCGGCACGGGATCCGCGTCCTGCCGAACACCGCCGGGTGCTTCACCGCCGCCGACGCCGTCCTCACCGCCAGGCTCGCCCGGGAGGCACTGGGCACCGACTGGGTCAAGCTCGAAGTGATCGCCGACGAGCACACCCTGCTGCCCGACCCGGTCGAACTCCTGGACGCCGCCGAGCAACTGGTCGACGACGGGTTCACCGTCCTGCCCTACACGAACGACGACCCCGTCCTGGCCCGCCGTCTCGAACAGGCCGGCTGTGCCGCGGTCATGCCGCTGGGCTCGCCGATCGGCTCAGGGCTCGGCATCCGCAATCCGCACAACATCGCGCTGATCGTCGAGCAGGCCCGGGTCCCGGTGGTCCTGGACGCCGGTCTGGGCACGGCCTCGGACGCGGCGCTGGCGATGGAGCTGGGCTGCGACGCCGTACTCCTGGCCTCGGCGGTGACCCGGGCGCAGGAGCCGGAGTTGATGGCCGCGGCGATGCGGCACGCGGTCGTGGCGGGCCGTCTCGCGTTCCGCGCGGGACGCATCCCCCGGCGCTTCCTGGCGCGGGCCTCGTCGGCGATGACGGGGCTCCCGGACCTGCGCTGAGGGCCCCAGAGCACCAGCGGTGCAACGCGACCCCGCACCAGGCGAGGGCGCGAAGCGTCCCGAGCGCGTCCGGAGGACGCAGCCCGACCGGGCGACGCACGACGCCGACCGACGACTGAGCGAAGCGAAGGCGACGGGAGGACAACGTCGCGCCTGGAGCCCGGCAAAAAAACAGGAACCGCGGGCATAGGCCCATTCGTCAGTGTGGTGGACCCCTAAACTCACTCCCCGTGGACATGCTGATGAATGACCCGCTGGTCGGGCGCGTACTCGACGGCCGTTACCGCGTGCTGGCCAGGATCGCCGAAGGCGGCATGGGCACCGTGTACCAGGCACAGGACGAACGCCTGGAACGAGTCGTCGCGGTCAAGGTGATGCGCCCCGCACTGGCCGCCGACGACGACTTCGTCGCGCGCTTCATCCGGGAGGCCAGGTCCGCCGCCCGGCTGTCGCACCCGAACGTGGTCAACGTCTTCGACCAGGGCAAGGACGGCGACGTCGTCTTCCTGGCGATGGACTACGTCCAGGGCCGCACACTCCGCGACCTCCTCGACGACCTGGGCTCGCTCACTGTCCGGGAGTCCTTCGGCGTACTCGAACCGACGCTCGCCGCCCTGGGCGCGGCGCACCGGGCCGGGTTCATCCACCGGGACATCAAGCCCGAGAACATCCTGATCTCGGACGACGGCGTGATCAAGGTGGCCGACTTCGGCCTGGCCAAGCCCACCGGCAGCGGCGCCGACGTGCTCACCGGCACCGTGCTGATCGGCACGGTCACCTACCTGTCACCCGAGCAGGTGGAAAGCGGCGAGGCCACCACCAGGACCGACGTGTACGCGGCGGGCATGGTCCTGTACGAAATGCTCACCGGTCACAAGCCGTACGAAGGCGGCACGCCCGTCCAGGTCATATACCGGATCGTGCACGAGGACGTGCCCGCGCCGTCGGGCCACGTCCCGGGCCTGCCCGCCGCGGTGGACGCGCTGGTGCGCCGGGCGACCGCCCGCGCCGCCGGGTACCGCCCGGTGGACGCCGACGACTTCCTGGCCGCCGCGCGCCGGGTCCGCCAGGCCCTGACCGCGTCCGAGCTGGACGCCGGGGTCGGGCAGCGGGACCACGAGCCGACCCTGCGGGAGTCCAAGGCCGCGGCCTGTCCGCCGCAACAGTTCCTGGACCATCCCGGTCAGCACGCCGCGCAGGCGTATCCCCCGCAGCCGTCGTTCGCCCCGGGCGGGCAGGCCCCGCCGCCGCGCACCCCGGCTTACGGCGTGCCCGCGGCCGGGGAGCGGGTGCCGGCCGGCCACACCCAGCAGTTCCAGGTCCCCTTCGACCTGGGCCCGCTCAGTCTGAGCACGGAGTCCGTCCTCGACGAGGAGCAGGAGCGCTACGCCGCCGCGCACTCCGGCTACGGCGGCCCGCCCGCCGGGCCGGTGGACGAGCGGCGGCGGCACCGCGGCCCGTCCCGCGGGCAGTGGCTGCTCGGCCTCGCCCTGGTGCTGGCCTTCACGCTCGGGGTGGGGGGCTGGTGGTACGCCATCGGGCGGTACTCCGAGGTGCCGACCACGATCAGTATGTCCCAGGCCGCCGCGACGAAGAAGATCAAGAACGCCGGTCTCAAGGCGACCTTCCAGGAGGAGTTCAGCGAGACCACTCCCGCGGGCACCGTCCTGGGGACCGACCCGGCCTCCGGCAAGCGGATGCTCGACGGTTCCACGGTGAAGGTCACGGTGTCGAAGGGCGCGGAGCGGTTCCCGGTGCCGGCCATCGCCAACGTGACCGTCGAAGAAGCGCGCAAGATCCTGCAGGACGCGAAACTCAGCCCCGGCACCCAGACCAAGCGGTCTGACCCGGACGTCCCGGCCGGCAAGGTCATCGGCACCAACCCGCCCGCCGGTCAGCCGTTGGCCCCCGACGCCGCGGTGGAACTGCTGATCTCCACAGGTCCGGAGATGAGCACTCTGCCGGACGTGCTCGGCCGCACCCCGGAGGAAGCACGCGACGCGCTCCTCCAGGCGGGCTTCGCCACCGTCGTGGTCACCCCGGACCCGGTCTTCAACGACACCGTCCCGGCAGGCCGGGTCGCCGTCCAGTCCCAGCCCGGCGGCACCCGCATCCCCAGGAAGACCGTGATCACCCTGACGGTCTCCAAGGGGCAGGACCAGCTCCCCGTCCCCGACGTGAACGGCAAGTCGGAGGACGAGGCCAAGCAGATCCTGACCGCACAGGGCTTCCAGGTGGAGGTCAACAAGTCGATCTTCCCGTTCGGTCCGGGCAAGGTGAACGGCCAGAACCCCGGCCAGGGCAGCATGGCCAAGCGCGGTTCGAAGGTCACCGTCAGCGTCTGGTGACCTCAGGGGTTCCTGTACGGAAGAACCCCCGGCGGGCAGTCACCCGCCGGGGGTTCTTCCGTACAGGAAGGCTGTTTCAGAGCGCGGGGCCGTCGTCCGGCTCCTCCTGGTAGGAGTAGCGCTGTTCCTGCCAGGGGTCGCCGATGTTGTGGTAGCCGCGTTCCTCCCAGAAGCCGCGCTTGTCGCCGACCATGTACTCGATGCCGCGGACCCACTTGGGGCCCTTCCAGGCGTACAGCTTCGGGACGATCATGCGCACCGGGAAGCCGTGCTCGGCGGTCAGCGGTTCACCGTTGTGGTGGGTTGCGAAGATCGACTTGTCACCGGCGAAGTCGTACATCCGCAGGTTGGAGCTGAAGCCGTACTCGGCCCAGACCATCACGTGCGTCACCTCGGGGGCCGGCGGCGCCAGGTCGAGGATCGTCTGTACGGAGATACCGCCCCACTCGTTTTCGAGCATGGAGAACTTCGTGACGCAGTGGAAGTCGGCCATGACTGAGGACCGCGGCAGGTCGGAGAACTCCGACCAGTCCCACCGGTGCTTGTCGCCCGAGGCGGTGGCCCCGAAGACCCGGAAGTCCCAGGTGTCCGGCTTGAAGCGGGGCACCGGGCCGTAGTGCAGGACCGGCCAGCCGCGCTGCAGTCGCTGGCCCGGCGGCAGCGCCCCCGGCGCGTCGGCCACTTCTCCCCCGTCGCCGCGTCCCCCCGTGGCACCGGCCCCGTCGGTCGTCGGCGACGGGCCGACGGTGTCGGGGAAAAGGCTGTCCGAGGCGGCAGCCCCGCCCTCGTCTGATCCGGAAAACCCCATGCCTCAATCGTCGCAGACTCGCAACCGGGGGCTGACAGCCGCCCGGCGGGGGGGCTCCGGAGCCGGCCCGGCCGGCGCAGATCCGGTACAGGGCCGAACGAGTGAACCCCCTTGGCAGGTCACAGCTGATCAATCCGGCGGAGCACCAGCTTTCACCCAGGAAGGCAAGCCTCCCCTTCGTGGCACACCGGGCCCGCATGGTGACAGGATTCACACCGACCGCGGCCACTCTGCGCCACGGCCCCCGCCCCCGTCTGGAAGGTGCATCGCGATGCATGGCGACCCGAAGATCGTCGAGATGCTGAACGAGCAGCTCACCGCGGAGCTCACGGCGATCAACCAGTATTTCCTGCACGCCAAGCTCCAGGATCACAAGGGCTACACCAAGCTCGCCAAGTGGACGTACGCCGAGTCCATCGAAGAGATGAAGCACGCGGAGAAGCTCACCGAGCGGATCCTCCTGCTTGACGGCCTGCCGAACTACCAGCGGCTGGGCTCGATCCGGATCGGCGAGACGGTCGAGGAGATGTTCCGCGCGGACCTCGCGGTCGAGCTGGAGGCCGTGGAGCGGCTGCAACGCGGCATCCCGGAGATGCGCGCCAAGGGCGACGCGATCTCCGCCCGGTTGTTCGAAGAGATCCTCGCGGACGAGGAGAAGCACGTCGACCACATCGAGACGCAGCTGGAGCTGATCGCCAAGATGGGCACGGAGCGCTACCTCGGACACATCTTCGAGCTGCCCGAGGGCTGATCCGGGGACCGGCCCCAGGACCGGTCCCCGGACTGATCGGCAGTCCCGTATTCCCAACCCCCGGCGGGTGAGGTTACCCTTACCTAAGTAGCCCACTCCCGGGGGGATCGTCCGTGTACGTCTGCATGTGCTTCGGTGTGACTGATACGCAGGTCAACACCGAGATAGCGAACGGCGCGCGCAGCATGCGCGAGATCTCCGACGCCTGCGGTGTCGGCACGGACTGCGGCCGGTGCGTGAAGACCATCACCGCGATGATCCCCCGCGACCTGAGCGAGACCCGTCGTCGCCGCCCGGCCTGCCCCGGGACCTGCGCCGAGTTGTGCGCGGCGCACAACCTCAAGCAACTGGCCGAACCCGCCACCCCGCCCCCGCCCGTGCTCCTCGGCCTGCCGGGCGTTCCCCCCGCCGGGGCCGTCCCTGTCGAAGGACAGGCAGCGGCCTGACGCACGGCTCACATCCGTACGCGATGGTCCGGACCTGACGCACGCCCCGGAAAAGTCACTGTCCGGGCATCGGGCCACAGACACACAGAAGGCCCGCGGCACCCCGGCGAACCGGGGCGCTACGGGCCTTCTTCCCGCTGTCTCAGCTCTTGCGGTAGTTCTCCGCCACCAGGAACGCGAGGTCCAGCGACTGGCTGCGGTTCAGCCGCGGGTCGCAGGCCGTCTCGTAGCGCTGGTGCAGGTCGTCGACAAAGATCTCGTCGCCGCCGCCCACGCACTCGGTGACGTCGTCGCCGGTCAGCTCGACGTGGATGCCGCCCGGGTGGGTACCGAGCGCGCGGTGCACCTCGAAGAAGCCCTTGACCTCGTCGAGCACGTCGTCGAAGCGGCGGGTCTTGTGCCCGCTGGACGCCTCGAACGTGTTGCCGTGCATCGGGTCGCAGACCCAGGCGACCTGGGCGCCGGACGCGGTGACCTTCTCGACCAGGTCCGGCAGCGCGTCGCGGATGGTGCCCGCGCCCATCCGGGTGATGAAGGTCAGGCGGCCCGCCTCACGCTCCGGGTCGAGCCGGTCGATCAGCGCGAGCGCCTCGTCGACCGTGGTGGTCGGTCCGAGCTTCACACCGACCGGGTTGCGGATCTTCGACGCGAACTCGACGTGCGCGCCGTCGAGTTGCCGGGTGCGCTCGCCGAGCCACACCATGTGCCCGGAGACGTCGTACAGGTCGCCGGTCCGCGAGTCGACGCGCGTCAGCGCCGTCTCGTAGTCCAGGATCAGCGCCTCGTGCGAGGAGAAGAACTCGACCGTACGGAACTCCTCCGGGTCCACGCCGCACGCGCCCATGAAGCGCAGCGCGCCGTCGATCTCCGCGGCGAGGCGCTCGTAGCGCTCGCCGGACGGGGACAGCGCCACGAAGTCCTGGTTCCAGGCGTGCACCTGGCGCAGGTCGGCGTAACCGCCGGTGGTGAAGGCGCGGACGAGGTTCAGCGTCGCGGCGGACGCGTGGTACATCCGCTTGAGCCGCTCCGGGTCCGGGTGGCGGGCCTCGGCGGTGAACGCGAAGTCGTTCACCGAGTCGCCGCGGTACGTCGGCAGGGTGACGCCGTCGCGGGTCTCGGTCGACTTCGAGCGCGGCTTGGAATACTGCCCCGCCATCCGGCCGACCTTGACCACCGGTACGGACGCGGCGTACGTGAGTACGACGGCCATCTGCAGCAGGGTCTTCAGCTTGTTGCGGATCGCGTCGGCGGTGTTGCCGGAGAAGGTCTCCGCGCAGTCACCGCCCTGGAGCAGGAACGCCTCGCCACGGGCGACCGAGGCCAGCCGCGTGCGCAGCTGGTCGCACTCGCCGGCGAACACGAGGGGCGGATAGGACTCAAGGTCCGTCAGCGCGGTGCGCAGGGCCTCTGGGTCCGGCCACTCAGGCTGTTGCGCTGCCGGGAGGGATCGCCAGGTGTTGTTGTCGTTCAGGGTCACCCCCACAGGTTAGACGGAGCGTCCACTGTTTTCGCCCGGCCTTCCGCAGAGCGAGACACGTCACATTCCGCGGACATGTCCCGGCGGTGCGTGACGGTGCGCTAAAGCATCGGATTCAGCCGGACGAACAGTCCGGACGAACAGTCCGGACGATCCGACGGACGATCCGACGGACGAACAGTCGGACGGCCAGACGAATGCGCGGACAGATCCACAGCAGATCCCCAACCGGATGATCCAGACGGGTGACCACGCTTCGGCAACCGTCCGGCACCTTCCCGTCACCCCCGGGTGTCGGTACAGTGACCGCGTGATCGCCTCCTTCGCGCATTCGAGTTCCTGGTGGTGGCCCCGCTCAGCGGTGGCCTCCTAGCTCGCGATCACTTCCGACGATCCGACGGCCGCCCGACAGGGTGGCCGTTTCCTTCGTCTCCGGGCGGGGGCGGCGGGCCCGGTCGGCGCAGGCGCCGTCCCCGGCCCGCAAGGACGAACCTCGTGGACACCTCCCGCACCACAGCACTCCTCGCCCCGCTCTTCCAGGCGGACCCGCCTCCCTATGCGCTGATCCGCCGCGACGGCTCGGACACCTTCGACCTGTTGCTCGGTGACCTCGTCGATGTGGAGACACTCGACGCGGTCCCGCTGCCCGGACTGCCGGACGCGCCGGACACCCCTGACACACCCGCATCCGCCGGCCCGGTCCACGACGTACTGGCCCTCGTCCCCTTCCGACAGGTCCGCGAGCGTGGCTTCGAGGCCCTGGACGACGGCACCCCGCTGCGCTGCCTGCGGGTGACCGCGCAGCACGTGCTCCCCCTCGGCGAAGTCCTGGCCGGACTCCCGGACGTCCCCGTCGTGCTGCGCGACGGCGGCTTCGAGGTGGACGACGAGACGTACGCGACCATCGTCAAGCGGGTCATCACCGACGAGATCGGCCAAGGCGAGGGCGCGAACTTCGTCATCCGCCGGGACTTCACCGCGCGGGTCGAGGACCACTCGCCCGCGGTCGCCGGGACACTCCTGCGCCGGCTCCTGACGCGCGAGCGCGGCGCGTACTGGACCTATCTCGTCAACGCCGGGGACCTGACCCTCGTGGGGGCGAGCCCCGAACGCCACGTCAGTTCGGTCGGCGGCGAAGTGGTGATGAACCCGATCAGTGGGACGTACCGCTACCCGGCGGGCGGCGCCGACCGGGACGGGCTCCTGGCCTTCCTGCGCGACCGCAAGGAGGTCGACGAACTGTTCATGGTCGTCGACGAGGAACTGAAGATGATGAGCGAGGTGTGCGACCTCGGCGGCCGGGTCGAGGGACCGTTCCTGAAGGAGATGGGGCACCTCGCGCACACCGAGTACCTCCTGCGCGGCAAGTCGTCCCTGGACGTCCGCGAAGTCCTGCGCGGCACCATGTTCGCCCCGACGGTCACCGGCAGCCCGCTGGAGAACGCCTGCCGGGTGATCAGCCGTCACGAACCCACGGGCCGCGGCTACTACGCGGGTGTCATGGCGCTGATCGGCCGCGACGGCGCGGGGCGGCGCACGCTGGACGCCCCCATCCTCATCCGCACCGCCTACCTCGCGCCGGACGGCGCCCTGCGCGTCCCCGCCGGGGCCACGCTGGTCCGCCACTCGGTGCCCGAGAACGAAGTGGCCGAGACGCACGCCAAGGCGGCCGGGGTGCTGGCCGCACTCGGTGTCGTGCCCGCCGCCGCGGTGACCGCGGCCGAACCCGTACACCTGGCCGACGACCCCGAAGTGACCCGACTGCTCGCCTCACGCAACGAGGGCCTCGCCCCGTTCTGGCTGACCGCGCGTCATGAGACAGCGCTGCGCGCCCCGGAACTGACCGGTCTGAAAGCCCTGGTCCTCGACGGTGAGGACACCTTCACCGCGATGCTCGCGCACCTGCTGCGCACCCTCGGCCTCGAAGTCGGTGTGCTGCCCTACGAGGAAGCGACCGGACGGCGGGTCACCGAAGCCGGCCTGCTGGTCATGGGCCCGGGGCCCGGCGACCCGCGGGACACCTCCACGGACAAGGTCCGGATGATGGGCGCCGCCGTGCGCCGCCGGCTCGACAGCGGCGGCCCGATGCTGGCCGTGTGCCTGGGCCACCAGCTGCTCGCCGCCGGGCTGGGCCTGGAACTGGTCCGCAAGGAGCAGCCCTACCAGGGCAAACAGGTCGACGTGGACTTCTTCGGCCGCACCGAACGGGTGGGCTTCTACAACACGTTCGCGGCGCTGCGCCCGGCCAGGCCACCGCACGGCCTTGAGTTCAGCGCCGACCCGGCGACCGGCCAGGTCCACGCGATGCGCTCGCGACGGCTGCGGGTCGCCGGGGTGCAGTTCCACCCGGAGTCGGTGCTGACTACGGACGGCATCGGGATCGTGCGGGAGTTGCTCACCGAGCTGTGACGGTCTTGGGGTTTCCAGGGCAGAGGGTGCCCGGCAAACCCCAAGACCGTTGCGGCTGGGGCTGTTCAGCCGAAGAGCACCTTCGCCTCTTCATAAAGCGACGGCGGTACGGTTTTCAGCGTGCGGGTCGCCTCTTCCAGGGGCACGGTGACCACGTCCGTCCCGTGGAGCGCGACCATCTTTCCCCAGTCGCCCTTGTGGACCGCTTCGATGGCGTGCAGGCCGAACCGCGTCGCCAGCCAGCGGTCGAACGCCGTGGGGGTGCCGCCGCGCTGGACGTGGCCCAGGACCGTGGTACGGGCCTCGTGGCCGGTGCGCTTCTCGATCTCCCCGGCGAGCCACGCCCCGATGCCGGACAGTTTGACGTGCCCGAACGCGTCGAGGGTCTGGTCCTGGACGACCATCTGCCCGGCGAGCGGCACGGCGCCCTCGGCGACGACGATGATCGGCGCGTAGTTCGTCTCGAAGCGGCTCTCCACCCAGGCGCAGACCTGTCCGATGTCGAACTGCTGCTCGGGGATGAGGATGGCGTTCGCGCCGCCGGCCATCCCGGAGTGCACGGCGATCCAGCCGGCGTGACGGCCCATCACCTCCACGATGAGCACCCGGCGGTGCGATTCGGCGGTGGTGTGCAGCCGGTCGATGGCCTCGGTGGCGATGTTCACCGCGGTGTCGAAGCCGAAGGTGTAGTCGGTGGCGTTCAGGTCGTTGTCGATAGTCTTCGGCACGCCGACGACCTTCACCCCGTGGCCGTGCAGGGCGGTCGCCACGCCCAGGGTGTCCTCGCCGCCGATCGCGACGAGTGCGTCCACCTCGAACTTGGCGAGGTTCTCCCGGATACGCTCGATGCCGCGGTCGACCTTGAGCGGGTTGGTCCGCGACGACCCCAGGATGGTGCCGCCGCGCGGCAGGATGCCGCGGCAGGCCGCGACGTCGAGCGGCCGGGTCAGCCCTTCGAGGGGGCCGCGCCACCCGTCGCGGAAACCGGTGAAGTCGTAGCCGTAGTCCTGGACGCCCTTGCGGACGACGGCGCGGATGACCGCGTTGAGTCCGGGGCAGTCGCCGCCACCGGTCAGTACTCCCACACGCATGGAACCTGGAACCTCCGTCGTGTTGCGCTCTGGAGGCCCTGGCCGGGTTCTGCTGACACCGCCGGGCCGCCCCGTACCCCGCACGCTATCGCGTGACGCAGGACACAACGGCCGTTCCGGCCACCCGTACGGGTTGACCCGTCCGTCGGCCCACCGGGCCGGTCTGCCGGTTCATCACTTTCCGAACTCTCCGACGCGCGCGCCGCTGCCCGTCCTGCGGTTCCCTCACAGCGCTCCGGTCCCTAAGGTCGTGCCCCATGAGCGTCCTTGCGATCGATGCCGGAACGACCGGAGTCACCGCTCTGGTGATCAGCGCTGACGGCCGTGTGCTGTCCCGGGGCTACCAGGAGTTCCAACAGCACTTCCCGCACCCCGGGTGGGTCGAGCACCAGCCGGAGGAGATCTGGCAGGCGGCGCTGCACGCCTGCGGCGAAGCCCTGGAGGGTACGGACGACGCGCCCACCTGCATCGGCGTCACCAACCAGCGGGAGACCGCGGTCCTGTGGAACAAGCGCACGCTGAACGCCCCGCGCCGGGCGATCGTGTGGCAGGACCGCCGGTCCGCCGAACTGTGCACACGCCTGGCCGGGGCGGGGCACGGGCCGCGGATCGCCGAGCTGACGGGCCTGCGCCTCGACCCGTACTTCACCGGTACGAAGCTCATGTGGCTGGCTGAGAACGACAAGTCGACGTGGCGTCAGGTGGAGTCGGGGAAGATCGTCGTCGGTACGGTCGACTCGTACCTGGTCGCGCGCCTGACCGGTGGCCGGCGGCACGTCACCGACGCGTCGAACGCGTCGCGCACACTCCTGTTCGACATCACCACGGGCGCGTGGTCGCCGGAACTGTGCGACCTGTTCGGGGTGCCGGTGGACGCGCTGCCCGAAGTGGTGCCGTCCTACGGTGAGGTCGGCCGTACGGACCCGGACGCCTTCCTGGGCCTGGACCTGCCGGTCGCGGGGATCGCCGGGGACCAGCAGGCTGCGTTGTTCGGCCAGGCGTGCCACTCCCCTGGCGACGTGAAGTGCACCTACGGCACGGGTTCGTTCGTCCTGATCAACACCGGCCATGAGCTGGTCCGTTCGGAGGCCGGACTGGTGACCACCGTCGCGTGGGGCGCGCCGGACGGCACCCTCACGTACGCGCTGGAAGGTTCGGTCTTCGTCACCGGCGCCGCGGTCCAGTGGCTGCGCGACGGACTGGGGATCATCAGTTCGGCGGCGGAGACCGAAGCGGTCGCGCAGACGGTCCCGGACTCCGGCGGTGTGGTGTTCGTCCCCGCGCTGACCGGCCTGGGCGCACCGGACTGGGACCCCACCGCACGCGGCACGATCCTGGGCCTGACCCGCGGCACGACCCGCGCGCACCTGATCCGGGCGACGCTGGAGGCGATCGCGTTCGAAGTGCGGGACGTGGTCGACGTGATGACGGGCGAGGCGGGCCTGGACCTGCCCGCGCTGAAGGTCGACGGCGGGGCGTCGCAGAACAACCTGCTGTGCCGGATGCAGGCGCACCAGCTGGGGGTGCCGGTGGAACGTCCGGTGATCAGTGAGACGACCGCCCTGGGCGCGGCGTTCCTCGCGGGACTGGGTACCGGGGTGTGGTCCTCGACGGAGGAACTGGCCGCGACGTGGCGACTGGACATGCGGTTCGAGCCGAGGACCGACCGCGGCGACGTGGCGCACCGCCGCTGGCGGACGGCGGTGGAGCGGGCGAAGGGCTGGGACACCGAGCTGTAACGGTCTTGGGGTTTCCAGGGCACTGTGACCACCGTGGCCCGCCCTGGCGACCCCAGGACCCTTACCGTTCGGGCACCTCAGTCGTCGAGGCCCTGTTCGATCGCGTACCGGACCAGTTCCACCCTGTTGTGCATCTGCAGCTTGTTCAGGGTGTTCTGCACGTGGTTCTGCACCGTGCGGTGTGACAGCACGAGGCGTTCGGCGATCTGCTTGTACGACAGCCCCTTGGCGACCAGGCGCAGCACTTCAGTCTCCCGGGGCGTCAGACCGGGCACCGCGGGGTCGCGGCCGCCGACGGGGCCGGCGAGGGCGATGCGGCGGAACTCCCCCAGGACGAGTCCGGCGAGGCCCGGGGTGAACACCGGCTCCCCGGCGGTCGTCCGGCGGACGGCGTCGAGGAGTTCCTCACGGCTGGAGGACTTGACGATGTAGCCGGTCGCACCGGCTTTGACAGCCTGGAGGACGTCTTCCTGTTCGCCACTGGCCGACAGGACGAGGATCCGCACGTCGGGGTCGGCGGCGACGAGTTCACCGGCGACTTCGACGCCGCTCATCGTCGGCAGGTTGAGGTCCAGCACGACGACCGCGGGCATCGTCGCGCGGGCCCGGCGGACTGCTTCGCCGCCGTCACCGGCGGTCGCCACTACGGCGTATCCGGCGTCCTCCAGGTCGCGGACGACGGCGTCACGCCACATCGGGTGGTCGTCGACGACCAGGACCCTGGTCGGGGCGGTGGCCGTGTTTTCGTCCGCTGTCACTTCGCCGACTCCTCGCGTGTGGTCCGTCTGTCACTGCCGGAGCGTACCGACCACAGCACCCTGCTTGCGTTGACCGTGGGGATCCCGCGGCACCGGTCCGGACACTCCGGTCACGCGTTCCGCGGATTCCCCGTGGTCAACGCAACCCCGGGCCGCCACTCCGGGGCACCGTCATCTCGATCTCGCACCCCTGCCCGGGCACCGAGAACACGGTCACCGTGCCGTTGAGGTCGCGGATGCGCCCTTCGATCGACTGCGCGACGCCGAGGCGCCCCTGGGCCCGCGCCGCGTCGAGCCGGCCGGGCGGAATCCCGGGGCCGTCGTCGCGCACACTCACCACGAGTTCGGTTCCGGCGTCCTCCAGGAGGATCCACGTACTGGCGGACTCCCCGGCGTGCCGCGCGACGTTGTCCAGTGCGGCGGCGACCGCCGCTTCGATCTCCAGCGCGGCCGCAGTGGGCAGCAGGACTGGCGTCCCAGGTGTCGACACAGTGACTTTCCCCGACGTGAACCGGGCAAGGAGGGTCCGCAGGTCCTGCCGCGCGACATCGCCGTGCTCGTCGGGCAGGTCCGCGTCCTCGACGTCCCCGCGGGCGGGCTGGATCAGCGCCCGCAGTGCCGCTTCCTGCTCGCCGGCCAGCCGGCCGAGCTCGGCGGCGTCCCCGCCGATCTCCGCGCCGCGCCGCTGCACCAGCGCGAGGACCTGGAGCACACTGTCGTGGATGTCCCGGGCGAGCCGTTCGCGTTCGCGGGTGGCGGCTTCCAGCTGGAGCGCGCGGGCGAGCACGCGTTCGCTGCTGCGGGCCAGTTCGACGACGTAGCCGATCGCGGTCCCCGCCAGTATCAGCAGGACGGTGTTGTGCTGGCTCCCGGCCGTCCACGCCCCGCGTTCGACGAGGTCGGCGACGCCTATGACGACAGCGCCCAGGAGGCCGGCCATCCAGCCGCCCATGACCGCGGCGGCGAGCACCGCGGCTGAGGCCCACACCGTCGGCAGCGTCATCGCGCCTCCGGCGACCGCCTCCGGGTCGTTGAGCCAGCGGCTGGCGATCACCGCGCCGAAGGTGACCGTGAGGTCGGCGGTGATCAGCGGCCAGCCGCGCAGCTTCGACGCGCGGTACGCGGAGAGGCTGAACGCGGTCCAGACGGTTATCCCGGCGATGACCGCCCATCCGCCGAGCGGGTGGGCGTACCCGCCGGAGTGCTCGATGTATTTGACGACCGCGTAGAGCAGCGCGAGCGTGCGGAACACCGCGAGCGCGCGCCACAGTGGCTGTTCGACCGACATGCGGACTCCCCCGACCCCGTTTCCGTCACGTGGAACTGCCGTCTGAGGCACTGTCACCCGGGTTGCGGTCACCCGGGTTGCGGTCACCCGGGGCGCCGGCGCCTGAAGCGCTGTCACCTGAGGCACCGTCAGCTGGCGATGCGCTCCTGCGGACCCGTACCGCCGTCGTCTTCTTTATCGGAACGGGCGTCAGGAGAGCCACCGGAGGCCGCGCCGGAGCCCTTCCCGGGCACGCCCGGGGTCCCCACCGACCCCTTGTTCCGCGCCTCGTCGAGCTGCTTCTTCGCCGTCGCCGCGTACATGTCGACGTACTCCTGCCCGGACAGCTCCATCAGCGCGTACATGATCTCGTCGGTGACCGAGCGGAGGATGTAGCGGTCGTCCTCCATGCCCTCGTAGCGGGAGAAGTCCAGCGGCTCGCCGATCCTGATGCCGACCCGCATGATCTTCGGGATGACCTTGCCGGGCGGCTGGATCTTCTCCGTGTCGATCATCGCGACCGGCAGCACGGGCACCCCGGACTCCAGCGCCAGGCGCGCGATCCCGGTCTTGCCCCGGTACAGCTTGCCGTCGGGCGAGCGGGTGCCCTCGGGGTAGATCCCGAACAGCTCGCCCTCCTGCAACACTTTCATACCGGCCTTGAGCGCGGCCTCACTGGCGCTGCCGCCGCTGCGGTCCACCGGCAGCTGGCCCGCGCCGCGGAAGAAGGCGGCGGTCAGCCGGCCCTTGAACCCACGGCCGGTGAAGTAGTCCGACTTCGCCAGGAACGTCACCCGCCTGGGCACCTGCGCCGGGAGGAAGAACGAGTCGGAGAAGGACAGGTGGTTGCTCGCCAGGATCGCCGCACCGTGCTCCGGGATGTTCTCCAGACCTTCGACCCTCGGCCGGAAGAACAACTGCAGCAACGGGGCGATGATCGCCTTTACCAGCCTGTAGAACAACCCTGACCTCCTGCGTAGAGCGACCGACGGTCACCCTTGGGACCCGTCGGAACCTTATGGCATGCCCGGGTGCCACTGGTCGGCGCTGCCGTGGGCAGATCTCCCGTACGCCGTCGGGAAGGTTCCTCCTGACGGCCCTGTTGAGCTGTACGACCCGCGCGGGCTCATGGGAACATGCCTCAACAGTGCCTGTCTTGTGAGACCCGTGAGTCATTCCGCCCGAGTCCCACACACCCCGAGGAGCCGTCGGTGTCGATCCTGCCCGGTGCTGAGCCGTACCACCATGAAGGCGGCCCTGTCGGTGTTCTGCTGTGTCACGGGTTCACCGGGACACCGCAGTCCATGCGTCCGTGGGCGGAGTACCTCGCCGCCGCGGGCCTGACCGTCGAATTGCCGCTGAAGCCCGGCCACGGCACCCAGTGGCGCGACCTCCAGGTCACCACCTGGGAGGACTGGTACGCCGAGGACGCCCGCGCCCTCGACCGCCTGCTCGAACGCTGCGACACGGTGTTCGTCGCCGGTCTGTCGATGGGCGGCGGGATGGCGCTGCGCCTGGCGCAGCAGCGCGGCGACCAGATCGCCGGTGTCATCGTGGTCAACCCGTCGGTGCAGCCGGACCGCCCGGCCCTCAAGCTGGTCCCGGTGCTGCGTCACGTGCTGCGGTCGCTGCCGCCGATCGCCTCGGACATCAAGAAGGACGGCGCCCACGAGCTGGGCTACGACCGGCTGCCGGTCAAGGCGCTCTACGCGATGACCCGGTTCTGGAAGGTCGTCGAGCCGGACCTGCCGAAGGTCACCCAGCCGGTGTTGCTGTTCCACAGCCCGGACGACCACGTCGTGCACCCGAAGAACTCCGCGACGGTGCTGGCGAGGATCTCCTCGACGGACGTCACCGACGTGGTGCTTGAGGAGAGCTTCCACGTGGCGACGCTGGACAACGACGCGCCGCGGATCTTCGACGGCAGCCTGGAGTTCATCCGCCGGCTGTCCCCCGCCGCCGCGACGGACGGCATCGCAGCGAAGGATGCCTCGTAGCGTGCGGAAACGTGACAACGGGCTTGAGGCGGAGTCGTACCGGCCGATGACGGACCTCCACCCCGACGACACCGACGACGTGCTGCGCGCCCTACGCGACGAGGGCATCGCGGCGTACACCGAGCCACTGGACCCCGAGCCCGGCGCTGGTCCCGGCGCTGGTCCCGGCGAAGGCCCGGACGATGATGACGACGGCGCGGCCGACCGGCTGTGGGTCGACGCCAAGTCGACGCTGCGCACCCGCCGGATCCTGCGCGAGCTCTTCGACGACGAACCACGCTCCGGCGAGGGGGAACACGGCACGGGGGAAGTGCAGGCCGTAGAGCGTGCGGTCAAGGAGCAGGGCGTCAAGGAGCAGGGGGTCGACGGGCAAAGGGTCGACGGGCAAGGGGTCGATGACCCTCAGGACCGTGAAGACCTTGTCGTACGGGAGTCCAAGCCCGCGACGGCCGTCCCGCTCCCCGCGGCGGAAACTTCCGGCCGGACCGCTGACACGGCCTCTGACGACGACGTCTGGGCGCAGATCGTCGCGGGGTTCGACACCGAGGTCAGCGACCCGGTGCCGCGCTGGCCCGTGGCCGAGGAACTGGACTCCCCGGGGCCGCGCGCCGAACCCAGCGTCGTGCGGGGCCCGGACGGCTCATTCCTGGTCGTCCCCACAACGGCGGGGCCGCGCGACTGGAGTCCGGAGGAGCCTGGCTCTGAGGACCCGGACGGTCCCGGTGCGTCACAGCCCGGTGCGCTGAACCCCACTGCGGAGGACCACTACGTCCCGCCGGAGCCGCCGCCGCTGCCGAATACCGATCCGGCGACGAAGTTCGCCTGGGCGGCGCTGCTCGGCGGCCCCCTGGTGCTGCTGGTCTCGATCCTCATCGGGCACGAGGTGGGGTCGTGGACGATGGTGTTCGCGTTCGCGGCGTTCATCGGCGGCTTCGTCACCCTGGTGGCCCGGATGCGCCGGGACGACGACGATGTGGACTATCCGGACGACGGGGCGGTCGTCTGACCGGCCCCAGGCCGCGGCCGCGGCTCCGCGGTCATGACGGAGTGCCCCGGTCAGCCGAGCTGACCGGGGCACTCCGTCATGACCGGCGAACCGGGTGAGCCGGGCGCGGAGGTCTGTCAGCGCCAGCGCGCCAGGTCCGCGGCGCCCACCAGCCCGGCCTCGGGACCGAGTTTGGCGAGCAGTACGTCCGCGGGCGGGCGGTGGCCGCGTGCCATTATCTCGTGGTAAGCCGTCACTGTCGGTGTCAGGAGCAACTCCCCAGCGGCTGAGACCCCGCCTCCGAGTACGAAGACACCCGGGTCGAGGGTCGCGCTGAGGTCCGCCATGCCCTGGCCGAGCCAGCGGCCGAGTTCGTCGAACGCGGCCAGCGCGACGCCGTCACCCTGCTGCGCGGCTTCCGTCACATGCGGGCCGGTCACCCCACGTGGGGTTCCGTCCCCCAACGACAGCAGTACGGCCGCGGCAGCGGGGTCGGCGGCGGCCCGCTCACGGGCGTAGCGCGTGAGCGCGTTCCCACTGGCGTACTGCTCCCAGCAGCCGAGGTTCCCGCACCCGCACGGCAGGCCGTCGGGGACCGCGCGCACGTGGCCGGGCTCCCCCGCGATGCCCTTGCTGCCGCGGATCAGCCGGCCGCTGTAGAGCAGTGCGCCGCCGATGCCGGTCCCGACGGTGATCAGTTGGACGTCTTCGTGGCCGAGGGCCGCGCCGAAACGGGACTCCGCCCAGGCGGCCGTGTTGGCGTCGTTCTCGACCACCACGGGCAGGCCGACCATGGCCTCGATGCGGTCGCGCAGTGGTTCGTTGACCCAGCCGCGGACGTTCGGCGAGTAGATGACCGTCGCCCGGTCGGCGGCGATGAACCCGGCCGCGCCGAGGCCGACGGCGGTGACGCGGTACTTCTTCCGCAGTTGCTGTACCGCTTCCGCGATGGCCGCCGCGGTGGGATTGGAGTCCCCCGGGGTTGGCAGCTTCACGGACTCGCGGACGATTCCGTGTTCGTCGACCACACCCGCGTAGATCTTGGTGCCGCCGATGTCCACGCCGATTGTGAGAGACATTTCTTCCCTGGGCTACTTCGAGTCGCCCCTCAGTCCGAGGGTGCCGCTGGACACATACCCAGGAATTTGATCACGTACAGGGTGAAACCGCCGGACGGGGCCCGTCCGCGACGTCGTACTGCTGACTGTCTTCCCCAAGACACGTCAGCGGGAGGAACAGGAGGTGGCACGGGCCCGCACCGCCCCGGGCATGACGCAGGTTCAGCTCGCCGAGCGGACCGGGATCACCCAGCCGGCCCTGTCCCGCCTTGCGAGCGGCTGCGTGCTGCCGACTGTCGGGACCCTCGAACGTCTGATTGAGGCTTTCAACACGGACCTCGTCGTCAGTTTCGTGCCGCCCGCCGCGTAGCGTCCGTTGGGCCGCTGGACGACGACTACTCGCCGTCCAGGTCGATCTTCTCCACCGGAGCCTGCCGCGAAGCCCAGCGTCGTTCACTGTCGGCCAAGAACGACTTGTAGGCAGCCGCCAGTTCGCTTCCCGCAGCGGCCAGGTGCGCGGCCGTCTCCGGATGCTTCCCGATCAGCGGCGTGACGACCTTGTCCTTGACCTGGCCCGCCTGGACCAGCAGGGCCTCGGCCAGTTTCCTGGCCTCGTCAGCGAGGCTGGGTCCTTTCCCTTTACTGCCGTTGCTCATGAAGTGCCTTTCCCTTTACTGCCGTTGCTCATGAAGTGCCTTCCAGTCGGAGGTTCAGCGACGTGGCCACACGGCCGGGTCGGGGGTGAAGCGCACCCGCAGTGCCCCACCGTGCAGCCCCGCGCCGGCGACAGCGCAGCGGCGCAGCGCGGACGGCAGGCGCAGCAGACGGCGGTGGCTGCCGATGGTGATGATGAGTTCGTCACCGCGGCGCAGCAGGTCGAGCTCCGCGCGGTCCGCGCCGGGCAGTGGGAGCACAAGCACGAACTGCTCACCGTCCCGGTCCACTCGGGGTTCGCCGGCCGCGCGACCGCGCGCCGGGAACGGCGGAAGGTGTCCGGCGAGTTCCGCCAGCGCGTCCGTTCCCCGTACATCGTCCATCTGGGTTGGAACTTCACTCAAGTCACCGAACAGTGCCGTCAGTTGATCGACCGCCAGCTGTTGGACCGTCACCCGCTTGCGCAGCCAAGGGTCTTCGCTGCCCGCGGGCAGCAGCTGGTTGACGATGACGTCGTCCACGGTGCGGCCGTGCAGCGCGAAGGCGGCTGCGGCGTTGCGGGCGTCGGCCACGGACGCGCTGTCGGGGCGCACGACCAGCCGCAGGGAGGTGTCCGGGGAATCAAGGACCTCGCGTACGGAGTCCAGCAGCGCGCCGATACTCCGGGCGGCGGCGAAGACCTTTTCGTCCGGCATCGGCACGCCGACCAGTGCAGCCAGAATGGGGCGCAGTGAGCGGGCGGCCTGGCGTTCCACCGGGAGCAGCCGGTCGAGGTGCCGCGACAACGACTCGGGCAGGGTGAGCAGCAGTGCCGCCCGGTCGGCGGGCGGCAGGTCCACGACGATGACGTCCCAGTCGCCGGAGCGGGCCGCGCGGGTCAGTGCGCGCAGCAGGAAGAGGTCGGGGGCGCCGGGCAGGAGTGTGGCTTCCTCGGCTTCGAGGGGTTCTATCCCGGCGGCGGTCAGCAGGCCGCTCACCTGCTGCTGCGCCCGTACGATCGCGTCTTCGGCCTCGGCGCGGACGTCCACGGGGCGCACGGTGACGTCCTGGACCTGCGGCAGCGGCCCGTCGGCTGCGAGCAGGACCGTACGACGGCCTTTCGCGGCTTCGGCGGACGCCGTGGCGGCGGCCACGGTGCTGCGGCCGGCTCCGCCGGAGCCGGTGACCAGGAGGACGTGGGTCACTGGGCGGTTCAGGCCTGCGGGCCCGACTCCACGCGCTTCTTCAGGCCGGTGAGCGCGCGGTCGATGATGACCTTCTCGGCCTTGCGCTTGATCATGCCGAGCATCGGGATCTTGACGTTGACGGTGAGCTCGTAGGTGACGAGGGTGCCGTCACCGCTGGGCTCCACGGCGTAGAGGCCGTCGAGGGACTTGAGCATCTGGCTGGTGACGAGGGTCCAGCGGACCTCGTTGTCGCCGTGCCAGGTGTAGGCGAGCTGGTGCTCGTCCTTGATGGCTCCGGCGTCGAGGAGGAAGCGGACGGTGGACGCCCGCCCGGTGGTCTCGTCGACCTCGGTGATCTCGGCTTCCTTGACCTCGCCGGTCCACTGCGGGTAGGCCGTGAAGTCGGCGATGACCGCCATGACCGCTCCGGGCGCAGCGTTGATCACGATTGTCGACCTGGTGCGCTCCGCCATGATCAGCCGTCCTCCGTCAAGGATGTCCACGCCAAGTTGAAGATGTTGCCGCGAGGGTTGGTGCCGGACACAACGCAGCGCAGCGGAGTGGTGTCCGCGATGCGACCGCCTTCGGGCGGCGGAGCAGAGTGTCCGCCGGAAGGTTACCGCGTCGGGCCCCGCGGAGGGATCTCCCCACACCTTCCGGCGCAGCTCAGACGTGCGAGAAGTCACCATTCGAGGACGTACGGCTGTCCTGTCGCCTGGAAATGTCCGACGTTGACGCATTCGGTGCGGCCGATACGCATGCGCTTGGCGAGCGGCTGGTGGACGTGCCCGAACAGGACCATCCCGGGCTGGGTGCGGTGGACGGCGTCGAGGATCGCCTGGCTGCCGCGTTCGAACCGGCGGGCGACGACGTCGTAGGTGAGCTCGGGGACGGCGGGCGGGATGTGGCAGCACAGGACGTCGACCCGGCCGAGGGATTCGATTTTCCCGGCGTACTCCTCGTCGCTGACCTCGTACGGGGTCCGCATGGGGGTGCGCAGTCCGCCGCCGACGAAGCCGAACGTACGTCCGCCGATCTCGGCGGTCTGCCCGTCCAGGACGGTGACTCCGTCGCGGGCGTAGTCGGGCCACAGGCGCGGGAGGTCGACGTTGCCGTAGGTGGCGTAGGTCGGCGTCGGGAAGGCTGCGAACAGCTCTGCGTACTGCTTGCGCACGGCCCGCTCGGTGACCTCCTGCACGTCCTCGTCGACGGTCGCCCACAGGCCGCGGGAGAAGGCGCGGGCGTCCTCGTACCGCTTGGCGTTGCGCAGGGCGACCAGGCGGCTGGTGTTCTGGCTGCCGAACAGTTCGGGGAAGATGCCGCGACTGTGGTCGTGGTAGTCGAGGAAGAGGACGAGGTCGCCCAGACAGACGAGGGCGTCGGCGCCGTCACCGGCCCGGGAGAGCGCCTCGGCCGCCCCGTGTACATCACTCACCACGTGGACCCGCATGTCCGCAGCCTATCCGCAGGGTGCGCGGGGCGGCCGGGCGACCGCCCACCCGCACATGACTACACATCAGTAGCTTGGCGTTCACAGGAACGGTTCGCCTATGGTCGCTCCCAGAAGGATTCCGGACGGGCGCCCCCCGGACGGATTCCGGACAGTGGTCGGCCGTTGACACGTGACGCGGAGCACAGCTTCAGGCCAACCCCTGTCACATCAGGTTTACCTGCGAGTAACATCTGCTCGGCCCCCAACCTGCCCACAGGTCCACTTCCTGCCCACAGGTCCACGCGAACGAGGAGCAGTCCGTGCGCGAGTGCAGCGTCCCGGCTTTGGCCGAGATCCCTTCCGAGGCAAACCTCCCTTATGTGATCCGCAGGAACGCCGCCGAGGCGCCCGACGGGGTCGCGCTGTCCAGGAAGGTCGGCGGCCGCTGGGTCGATGTGACCGCGCAGCAGTTCCGCGACGAGGTGTACGCCGCGGCCAAGGGCCTGGTCGCGTCCGGTGTCGGGGCGGGCGACCGCGTCGCGCTGATGTCCAGGACCCGCTACGAGTGGTCCCTCTTCGACTTCGCGATCTGGGCGGCCGGCGCGGTCACCGTACCGGTTTACGAGACCAGCTCCGCCGAGCAGGTCGAGTGGATCCTCTCGGACTCCGGCACCAAGGCTGTGATCGTCGAGAACGCCGGCCACGAGGCGGTCGTGGAGTCCCTGCGCGGCAAGCTGCCCGACCTCGCCCATGTGTGGACGATGGAGCCCGGCGACGGCCGGGACGGCGCCGAGAAGGCCCTGGCCACCGCCGGCAGGGCGGTGGAGGACTCCGAGATCGACGCGCGCTCCGACGCGCTGACCCTCGACTCGGTCGCGACGATCATCTACACGTCGGGCACCACGGGCCGCCCGAAGGGCTGCGTGCTGACGCACGGCAACTTCTACGAAGACGCCGCGAACGTCATCAAGTACCTCAGCAGCATCTTCGACGCCGGGCGCGGCAGCTGTCTGCTGTTCCTGCCGCTGGCGCACGTCCTGGGCCGCATCCTGCACGTCGGCTGCGTCATGGCGCGGGTGCGGATGGGCCACTGCCCCGACATCAAGCAGCTGACGACCGAGCTGGCTTCCTTCCAGCCGACGTTCGTGCTCGGTGTGCCGCGGGTGTTCGAGAAGGTCTACAACAGCGCGACCGCCAAGGCCGAGGCCGGCGGCAAGGGCAAGATCTTCCACAACGCCGCGGACACCGCCATCGCCTACAGCCAGGCACTGGACGACGGCGGCTCCCCCGGTCTGGTGCTGAAGCTCAAGCACGCGGTGTTCGACAAGCTCGTCTACGCCAAGCTGCGCACCGCGCTCGGCGGCCGGGCCACCCACGCGATCTCCGGCGGCGCGCCGCTCGGGACCCGCCTGGGCCACTTCTACCGGGGCGTCGGCTTCACCGTCCTGGAGGGCTACGGCCTGACCGAGTCGACCGCGCCGGCCACGTTCAACCGCCCCGAGGACATCAGCATCGGCACGGTCGGCGGCCCCGTCCCCGGCACCTCGGTGCGCATCGGCGAGGACGGCGAGATCCTGCTCAAGGGCCACAACATCTTCCGGGAGTACTGGCACAACCCGGCCGCCACGAAGGACGCCTTCGACGAAGAGGGCTGGTTCCGCACCGGAGACCTCGGCAAGCTCGACGAGAAGGGCCACCTGACCGTCACCGGGCGCAAGAAGGAGATCCTGGTGACAGCGGGCGGCAAGAACGTCGCCCCCGCCGTGATCGAGGACCGCATCCGGGCGCACTCGCTGATCGCGGAGTGCATGGTCGTCGGCGACCAGAAGCCGTTCATCGCGGCGCTGATCACCATCGACCCGGAGACGTTCCCGGCGTGGAAGGCCACACACGGCAAGCCTGCTGACGCGACTGTGGCCGGGCTGGCGGACGACGCCGACCTGATCGCGGCGGTCCAGGAAGCGGTGGACGAGGGCAACAAGGCGGTGTCGCGCCCCGAGGGCGTACGGAAGTTCAAGATCCTCAGCGTGAACTTCACCGAGGAGACGGGGCACCTGACGCCGTCGCTGAAGCTGAAGCGGAACCTGGTGATGAAGGACTTCGCGGGCGACGTGGACGGCATCTACAGCAAGTAAAAACGATGATCCCGGAGTTTGCGGGGCGGCCGGCGGTGGTCACCGTGCCCCGGAAACTCCAAGATCATCGTTGCCCGCGGTAAGGGTCTTGAGGTTTCCGGGGCACGGTGCCCATCACTGGGCGCCTGGCGAACCTCAAGACCGTTACCGCGGTTGACCGAGCAGCCTCTGCAGCCGGTCCGCCAGCAGGTCCCAGCGCCACGCCTCCTCCACCCACTCCCGGCCGCGCTCCCCCATCGCCTTCGCGCGTACGGGGTCGAGCAGCAGCCCGGCCACCCGCTGGGCGACCTGCGCGGGTGAGCGGCCGTCGACGACGTAACCCGTCTCCCCCTCCAGGACCGCGTCCGGAGCCCCGCCCGAGTCCCCCGCGACGACGGGTCGGCCCACGGCGGACGCCTCCAGGTAGACGATGCCGAGACCTTCCACGTCAAGCCCGCGGCGCCGGGTCCGGCAGGGCATCGCGAACACATCCCCGGCCTCGTGGTGCCCGGGCAGCTCAGCCCACGGGACCGCGCCCGTGAAGACGACCGAACCGCGTACGGAGACCTGGTCCGCCATGGCCTCAAGCTGCTGCCGGTAAGGACCGTCGCCGACGATCAGCAGCGCCGCGTCCGGCACGAGTCTCCGGATCCGGGGCAGTGCGTGGATCAGTACGTCCTGCCCTTTGCGCGGGACGAGCCGCGAGACGCAGACGACCACGGGGCGGTCGGTCAGGCCGTACCGCGCCCTGATCTCCGGACCGCCGACACCGGGCCGGAAGACGGTCTCGTCCACGCCCGGGGGCAGTTGCACCATGCGTGCGGCGGCTGCGGCGGACAGCGCCGGGGCGATCTTGGAGCGGGTGTAGTCGCCGAGATAAGTCACCGTGTCGACATGGTCACCGATCCGGCGCAGGAGCTGCTTCGCGCCAGGCAGTACCGCCCACCCGGCCTCATGACCGTGGGTGGTGGCGACCAGGCGTCCGACGCCGGCGCCGCGCAGTTGCGGGGCCATGAGGGCGAGCGGCGCCGCCGCGCCGAACCAGACGGTGTCGCAGCCTTCCGCGCGGGCGATGTCCTTGGCGCGGCGTACGGCGCCGGGGGTGGGGACCAGCATGGCCGTCCGGTCCCTGACGACCTGGAACGACTGTGCGGCGTCGAAGGCGGCGCAGGCGGCGCCGCCGTCACCACCTCTGCCGTGTCCGCCGCCGTCCTGGCCACTGCCGCCTTTGCCGCCGTTCCAGGACGAGGTGTACACCACGACCTGGTCGGCGGGCATGCGTACGGCCATCGAGTGGACGAACGTCTGGATGCCGCCGGGTCGGGGCGGGAAGTCGTTGGTGACGATGAGCGTCTTCACACCACCCATCTTTGTCGACTGTGTGTCTCCAGTGACAACTGCGCCGGCCCGGACGCCCCGGTTCTGTCGACGCGTCACCCCACGTGACTCCGGTCCCGTCCGCCCCACGTGTTCGACCGGTCCGCACGGCAGGACTCTCCGTGGCCTACGATCCCTGTCTGTCACTAGTGCCGTCGTACAAGGAGTTCGAACAGACCATGGGACGGCACCAACGCTGGTTCATCGCCGGGGCCTGGACGGTCACGCGGCTGTGGCTGCTGCTCACCACGATCAATGTGCTGCACAACCCGGAACCGGGGGCGACGCTCGACGTCGACCAGATCTACCGCCCGTGGGCGGACATCCTCCGTGGCGGAACGTTTCCGCTGGACGACGACATGTGGCAGTACCCGCCGGGCGCGGCCGGAATCCTGCTCGGCCCCGACCTGTTCCCGTGGTGGAACTACCAGCACGCGTTCATCGCGCTGATGCTGGTCGCCGACGCCGTGGTGCTGTTCTGCCTCCTCCGGGCGATGCGCGGACCCCGCAGTACCGGCGGTTCGCCGCTCGGCGGCTGGCTGTGGGTGGTCTCGCTGCCGGTCCTGGGGCCGATCGTGCTGTCCCGGTACGACCTGGCGGTCACCGCGCTGGCCGTGCTCGCGCTGACGCTGACCGGCAGTGACCGGTTGCGCTACCTGGGTGGTTTCGTCGCCGGGGTGGCCGCGTCCGTGAAGGTGTGGCCGGCCCTGCTGGTCCTCGGGATCGGCGGGCGGCGGCGACTCGGCGTCACGACGCTGTGGATGCTGGCCGGGGTCGCCGTGGTCTGCCTGGGCTTCGCGGCGGCGATGCCGGGGGCGTTCAGCTTCCTGGGGTTCCAGGGCGCGCGCGGCGTCGAGGTCGAATCGGTGTTCGCGACCCCGTTCACGGTCGCCCGGCACTTCGGGTGGAGCGGGAACATCCAGTTCACCTACGGCTGTCTGGAGTTCCACGGGCCGATGGTGTCGGTGGCCGGCAATGCCGCGCTGGCGTCCAGCATGCTCGGTTTCGGCTGGCTGGTGTTCTGGCGGCTGACAGCGGTCCGGTGGACCGACGCGACGCCGTACGACGCGGCGCTGACCGCGATGCTGATCTTCGTGGTGACCAGCCGGGTGCTGAGCCCGCAGTACATGGTGTGGCTGCTCGGCCTGGCGGCCCTGTGCCTGACCCGCGCGTCGAGCACCCAGCGCCCGGTCGGCTGGCTGCTCCTGCTGGCCACGCCGCTGACGTACTTGGAGTTCCCGTACTGGTTCACCGAACTGCTGCAGGGCGACGTGCTCGCAGCCGTCGTCCTGGTGACGCGCAACGCGCTGCTGGTCATCGCGGCGTTCTGGTCGGCGACGGTGCTGTGGCGCTCGACCCGGGCGGCGGCAGACGTGGGAGTGCCGCGGCAACTGCGGGAGTCCGCGCTGCTCAGCAGCCGGGTCTGAGCAAGCGCTGACCCGCCCCGCGAGTGCGCGCAGCGTCCCGAGCGGCACCACCACGGGCGAGGGCGCGCAGCGTCCCGAGCGCGCCCGGAGGGCGCGGTTCGACCGGGCGACGCCCGCGCTTGGAGCCCGGCATCAGTACAGCGAGGGCGCGCAGCGTCCCGAGCGCGCCCGGAGGGCGCGGCCCGACCGGGCGACGCGCGGGCGCCGAACGGCCCCGGAGCGCAGCGACGGG
>NZ_JBXAWK010000049.1:0-48461 GCF_057291755.1 Kitasatospora sp. UYEF31 | reverse complement strand
TCACGATCCGGTACAACGCCACCGCGGGTCCCATTGCCTGGAAGTACGACGCACGGGCTGAGCACGCTCGTTACCAAGCCCGCCGTGCAC
Source organism: Kitasatospora sp. UYEF31 (assembly GCF_057291755.1). Lineage (NCBI taxonomy): Bacteria > Bacillati > Actinomycetota > Actinomycetes > Kitasatosporales > Streptomycetaceae > Kitasatospora > Kitasatospora sp. UYEF31. The sequence continues at coordinate 48,371 of NZ_JBXAWK010000049.1, read as the reverse complement.
GGGAGCGGGCACTGCGGGACGAGTACCACCGGGCGGCTTGACGGCCACAGAACGTGACCGTCAAGCCCCCGAAGGACTTATGAATCGCTGCACTAGGGCCTGTGTTGGGTCTCCCGCCGGATCAGGCCGCGTTGGCCGGCGCCGTGCGTCGCAAGGCGCCGGATCCGAACTCGTATCGGTCATACCTGGAGGATCCGGCAACGCCGCGAGGGGCGGTGCCGGGCGGCGCGGCCCCGGCGGGAGACCCAGCACAGGCCCTAGCGCGAGCCCAGGGTCTTCATCACCCGCAGCGACAGCGTCAGCGCGCGGGCCCACTGCTCGTCGCTCATGCCGAACGGCGCGGCGATCGGGATGAGCCGCTGGATCGCGACGGTCTGGCCCTCGGTGTACTTGGTGATGCCCTCGACGCCGTGGCGGCGGCCGAGGCCGGAGTCTCCCATGCCGCCCATCGGGGCGCCCGGGCTGCCGTACGCCGCCGCGTAGCCCTCGTTGACGTTGACCGTGCCGGCCTTGAGTTGCCTGCCGACGGCCATGCCCCGTTTGGCACTGCCCGTCCACACGCTGGCGTTGAGCCCGTACGACGTGGCGTTGGCCAGTTCGATCGCCTCGTCCACACTGTCGATCTTGTAGATCGACACCACCGGGCCGAAGGTCTCCTCGGCGCACAGCGTCATGTCCGCGGTGACCCCGGTCAGGACGGTCGGCGCGTAGAAGTACGGGCCTGCCTCCGGCCGGGCCTCGCCGCCGATCAGCACCGTCGCGCCCAGTTCCTTCGCCTGCTCGACGTGCCGGACGACGGTGTCCAGCTGGCGCTTGCCGGTGAGGGACCCCATGTCGGTGTCCCAGTCGTATCCGGCGGCGATCTTCATGCCCGTGATGCGGTCGAGGAAGCGCTCGATGAACGCGTCGTAGACCTTCGCGTGGACGTACATCCGCTCGATCGAGATGCACAGTTGCCCGGAGTTGGTGAAGCACGCGCGCACCGCGCCTTCGGACGTGCGCTCCAGGTCGGCGTCGTCCAGCACGATCATGGCGTTCTTGCCGCCGAGTTCGAGGGACGCGCCGATCAGCCGGGCCGCGGCCTGCTGGGCGATCTCCCTGCCGACCCGGGTGGAGCCGGTGAAGCCCACGTAGTCGGCGTTCGCGACGATCGCCGGGCCGATCACCGGGCCGTCGCCGACGACGACCTGGACGAGATTCTCCGGCAGTCCGCACTCGGTGAGCAGGTCCAGGGCCCAGAGGCAGGTCAGCGCGGTCTGGGTGTCCGGCTTCAGGACGAGGCCGTTGCCCGCGAGGAGCGCGGGGACCGCGTCGCCGACGGCCAGTGCGAAGGGATAGTTCCACGGCGAGATCAGGCCCACCACGCCCTTGGGGACGCGCAGCTCGATTGCCTTGGTGAGCACCGGCAGGGCACCCGCGCGACGGCGCGGCCGCAGGTAGCCGGACGCCCGGCGCGCATAGTGCCGGGTGGTGTTCGCGATGTCGAGGATCTCTTCGAACGCGTGCTTGCGCGCTTTGCCGGTCTCCGTCTGGATGATGTCCAGGATTTCATCCTGGCGGACCAGGAGGGCGTCGTGGAACCGCAGGAAGACGGCGGCACGGTCGCGCGGCGTGCGCTGGGCCCAGGCCTTCTGGGCCACGCGGGCGCGACTGAAGGCGGTCTGGACGTCTTCCGGAGTCGACTCGGGCATGTCAGCCACTGGTTCACCAGTGAAAGGGGCGCGAGTAGTCACCCGCGTTGGCATCGGGCCGGTGACCACGCGTCGGACGAGTCGCCCGACGGGGATCTCGGGGGTGGAGAGACCGGTTTCAGGGCGCAGCGTGTCCGTCATGCGCCCACCCTAGGCGTGGCTACTTTGCAGTAACAAGATCCGCTGATTGTGAGGTCGCGTTGATCATGGGAATCCCGCGGAGCGAAACAGGACAATTCGGGCGCACCGTCCACCGGATCCCCATGATCAACACGGCCGGGGGTGCTCAGCGCAGGTCGTGCAGCGCGGCTTCGATCGCCCGATGGAAGGTCGGGTACGCGTAGATCATGTTCAGCAGCACCGACACGGGGACCTTGGCGTGGACCGCCACTGCCAGGGCGCTCATGACCTCGCCGCCCACCGGGCCTGCTGACGACGCGCCGACCAGGGTGCCGGTTGCGCGGTCCTCGATGACCTTGATGAATCCCTCCGCGCGGTGGATCCAGCCGCGGGTGGAGCCGGCGAGATCGCTGATGCCGATCCGTACGTCCAGACCGGCGTCCCGGGCTTGACGCTCCGTCATGCCGACCGCGCCGACCTCCGGATCGGTGAACGTGACGCGGGGCAGTGCGTGGTACTCGGCGTCAGGTCCGGGTTCGCCCCGGCCGGCCGCGTGCAGGACGGACTTGGCGACGATCGCCGACTGGTACATCGCCACGTGGGTGAACGCGCCGCGCCCGGTGACATCGCCCAGCGCCCACACCGCGGAGGATGTGCCATCGGATGTGACCCGGCACTGGCCGTCGACCGGCAGCGCGCGGGCGTCGCTGTGCACGCCGATCGTGTCCGCGCCGATCGCCGCGAGGTCGGTGCGGCGGCCGGTGGCGACCAGGAGCTTCTCGGATTCGACGACGGAACCGTCGTCCAGGGTGAGGGTGAACTGCCCAGCCGCGTAGGAGACTTGCTGGGCGTGCTGGCCGACCCGTACAGCGATTTCCGCACGCTGGAACACCTCAGCCAGCAGCGCCGACGCTTCGGGGTCTTCCACCGCCAGGATGCGGTCGGAGCCCTCGATGACTGTGACTCTGGTGCCGAACCGGCTGAAGACCTGGGCCAGTTCGAGCCCGATCGCACCACCGCCGAGAACGGCGAGGGAGGCCGGTGCTTCAGTCGCCCTGACCGCCTCCTGATTGGTCCAGAACGGCGTGTCGGACAGGCCGCGCAGCGGCGGGACGAACGGGGCGGTGCCGGTGCCGATGACGATTCCGACGCGGGATTGGAAGGTCAGACTCCGGCCGGTCCCGGCGTCGTTGACTGCGACGGTGCGCGGACCGGTCAGGCGGCCGCTGCCGCGGATGAAACGCATGCCCTTGGCGGTGAGCCGGTCGACCGCGACCTTGTCGGACCAGTCGTCGGTGGCCTCGACGCGGATGCGCCGGGCCACCTGGGTCCAGTCGGGGCGTACGACGGCCGAACCGGCGAGGCCCCGGATGCGGTGCCCCTCGGTGAGCAGGTCGGCGGCGCGGACCATCATCTTCGACGGGACGCAGCCGTAGTACGGGCACTCCCCGCCGACCAGGCGCTGCTCGATCCCGACGACACTCAGCCCGGCCCCGGCGAGCAGCCCGGCGACGGCCTCGCCGCCCACACCGAGGCCGAGGACTACGACATCGACTTCTTCGAGCGGAGGCATTGAAACCCTTCTGAGCAGCGAAAATACTTCGGTTCGGGCCGGTACCCGGCCCGTGGGGCGGTCAATCGGCGCGCGTCTACCTGCCGCGGAACTCCTGCACCGCCGGGTTGAACACCGCTGCCTTCGCCGCCTCGAAGTCACCCTCGAAGGCGGCGAGGTAGATGGCGTAGTCCACGCCCGTGTTCGTGGTCACCATCAGGTCGATGGCCCGCGACGGGCGCTTCTCTGAGGTGTAGCCCTCCAAGGGGTAGCCGGTCCAGGAGAACTCGTACACCGCGGCCTTCCACCCGGCCTTGTAGTCGAACGGGGCGAGTTGCCACTTCACGTACCCGGCCCGGTCCTTGGACAGCGCTTTGTCGACGACCTTCGCGTTCCCCAGTGGGTCGTTGCCGAACTGGGTCAGGCCGATCCGCAGCAGTTGGTTCTTGTTCGGCGAGGTGTAGTCGATCTGGTCGCCGCTCACCTGGCGGGTCCAGCCGTTGGGCACGAAGAGGGAAAACCCCTTGGGGTCGGCGGTCCAGGTGTACCCGGCCCTGACCGGGCTGGTCGCGGTTGCCGTCCCCGCGGGTCCGCCCACGGCGGCCGGTACGGAACCCTGGTTCTGCGGCACACCTGTCGACGAACTGGACGTCTGCGCGCCGGGCGTCTGGTTCTGGGTCGTCGGCGCGCTGGGGGCGTTGTTCTGCGGGCCCGGGGCCACCAGACCGGGGGTGCTCGGGACGGTCGAGTCCTTGGCTTGGTTGTTGTTGTTTCCGTTGCCTTGCAAGGCAAGGGTGATCGCGACCCCGGCGGCGATGATCGCCAGCACCAGGCCGACCACCGCGAGGATCATCGGTCTCCGGGAGCCGGGGGCGGGGGCCTGTCGCGCGGCGTGGCCACCGCTGCCGCCCGGCGGCGGGCCGACCGGGTAGCCGTACGGGGCGTACGACGGGCCGCTCACGTTCGGCGGCGGAGACACGGTGCCCGGGTACGGCGTCTGGGGCGTGTGCGCCGGGTGCGCGTGGGCGCCACTGTCGTAACCGCCGGAGGACGGGATGTGCTGCGGCGGCGGGGTGTCCGACGTGCCTGTCGGCGCTGCGTAGAACTCCTGGGCGGCGGACTGCTGCTCGTGCGCCCGCGGGGAAATCCCGGTGGGCCCGGCGCCGTGCGGGATCACCGGCGGCCGCACCTGGGTGCCCTGGGCTATCCGCGCCAGGATCCCCCGGGCCTCCTCCGTGCTCATCCGCTGCCGGGGGTCCTTCCGCAGCCAGCCGTCGATCACCGGGCCGAGGGGGCCCGCGTGCCGGGGCGGGTCGTAGGTCTCCAGCATGATCGCGTTCAGGGTGCTGATCATCGACGTACGGTGGAACGGATTGCGGCCGTCCACCGCCATGTACAGCACCAACGCCAGCGACCACAGGTCGGCGGCCAGCGCCGGGGCGCGGCCCTCGGCCCGCTCGGGCGCGAGGAAGTCCGGAGTCCCGGAGAGCATCCCGGTGGGCGTGAGCGTCGCCGAGCCGACGACGGTCGCGATGCCGAAGTCGGTCAGTACGACGCGCCCGCGCGTCGTGATCAGGATGTTGCTGGGCTTGACGTCCCGGTGCAGGACCTCCTTCTCCTCCGCCGCGCACAGGGCGTCGAGGACCTTCAGGCCCATCGCGGCGGCCTCGTACGGCGGGAGGGTGCCGCGGCTGCGCAGGATCTCGTCCAGCGCCTCGGCTTCGACCAGTTCCATGACGATCCACGGGATGCCGCCGTCCTCGACCACATCGTGGATGACGATCACGTTCTCGTGGGTGACCCTGGCGGCCGTACGCGCCTCGCGCATCGTGCGCTCACGCTGGAGCTCGAGTTCCTCCTCGTCGAGATGCTCGGGGAGGCGCAGTTCCTTCACCGCCACATCGCGGTGCAGCAGTTCGTCGACCGCCCGCCACACCGTCCCCATGCCGCCGCGCCCGAGTACGGCGACCAGGCGGTAGCGACCCGAGACGATGCGGCCTTTGGTCCCGCCGATGTCGGTCAACGTGTTCTCCCCCACCTGCTGTTTTGTACCCGGCTGACTCGACTGGTGCGCGCTGTCCGGCTGTGTCCGGCTGTGTCCGGCTGTGTCCGGCCGATTCGGCCAAGGTGTCCGACGCGCACTTGAGCGACCGGCTTGGCCTACCGTCGGCCGCTCTCAGCCTAGAGACCGGCCGTAGCCGCTGAGCGGGCCGGTTCCCCCACAACTCCGCATCGGTCCCATGTCGGGTTCGACGCAGGGGAGTCCGGGTCGGATCCCGGGTAGCCCGGACAATTTGATTCGGTACGGCTTTGATTCGGTACGGCTTTGATTCGGTACGGCTTTGATTCGGTACGACTTCGAATCAGTACGGCGTAGCCGGGTTGGGGGAGGACCCGGCCTTGTTGTTGCCCGGATTGGCCGCGTTACCTCCGGCGGGGGCCCCGGAACCGCCGCCACCGTTCGCCGACGGGCTCTTCGGCGGCGGAGACGAAGCCGGGGGAGGCTTGCTGGATGCCGGAGGTTTGCTGGACGTCGGCGCACTCGACTTCGGGCTCGGCAGGCAGTTCCCGTGGCTGTCGCGGCCCCACTGGCAGTTCTTCGGCGTCGTCACGGTCGGTACGTAACCGCCACCACCCGGAACCGTGCCCGTGTTCTGCGGGGTCGGGGTGTCCCCGCCCCCGTCGTCGGCCCCGCCGGCCGGCTGCGAGGGGCTCTCGGACGCTGTGGTGCTCTCCGACGTGGCCGCGCCCGATTTGTCGGTGTCGCCTCCTGTGCCGCCACCGTTCGTCGGCTTCCACGGTGCCCAGATGAAGATCCCGGTCAGGAGCCCGATCACGACCAGCGCGCACAGCAGCGCCCGCAGTGTCCTGGTCCGCTGCCGGGACGGCAGTGGCGCGGTGGCGCCGAGACCGAACTCGGCCTGGGGCGAGTGCTGTTGTTGCTGTTGCTGCCCCTGTGTCGTCGCCGGGGTGTGCCCGTACGGAGGACCGGGCGGCGGCGCGGCCGCGTAGTGCTGTTGCGGCTGTTGCTGTTGCTGTTGTGATCCGGTGTCCCGGGTCGGGTGGCCGCCGGTGCTCCCCGGACGCGGATGGGTGCCCGAGTCGGCCGTCGACGGCTGCTGGTGGCCGTACGATCCGCTGGCGTAACCGCCGCCCCCGGCCGCAGGTGGTGGGGGCTGCTGCTGTGCCGCGAACCCCGGGTCCCCGGCCGAACCGACGGTCCCCCGCTGCCACGTCGGGATGGTTCCGGCGGTGGGCGGGTTGAGGCCCTGCGGGTTGTCGACGGTGACTTCGCCCGAGCCGTACGGGCCGGACTGCGGCAGCGGAGCGGGGATGCCGGGCCGGACTGCGACCGCGAGCAGCCGCTCCGTGGCCTCTTCGTCGGGCCGTACGGCCGGATCCTTGGTCAGCAGCGCCTCAATCGCCGGGCGCAGCGCCCCCGCGTGCCGGGGCGGGTCGGGGTCCTCGGTGAGGACGGCGTTGAGCGTGTCTATCGCGTTCGTACGGCGGAACGGCGAGCGCCCTTCGACCGCCTGATACAGCGTCACGCCGAGCGACCACAGGTCGGAGGAGGGCCCGGGGCGACGGCCCAGGGCGCGTTCGGGGGCGAGGTACTCCGGCGACCCGACGAGCATCCCGGTGGCGGTCAGCGTCTGCGACCCGACCACGGTGGCGATGCCGAAGTCGGTGAGGACCACCCGGCCCTGTGGGCCGAGGAGGATGTTGCTGGGTTTGACGTCGCGGTGCAGGACTTCGGCGTCCCGGGCGGCCTTGAGCGCCGCGACGACCTGCAGGCCGATTCCGGCGGCCTCCTCCGGGGACAGCCGCCCGTCCTCGTCGAGCACGTCACCCAGCGAGCGGGCGCGGACGAGCTCCATCACGATCCACGGCCGGTCGTTGTCCACGACCACGTCGAAGATGGTCACCACGTTGCGGTGCGAGACCCGGGCCGCGGCCCGCGCCTCACGGATCGCCCGGTCCTGCCGGATTCGCTGATCGACCTCGTCGAGGTCGTCGGGTATCCGTACTTCCTTTATCGCGACGTCGCGGTGCAGGAGTTCGTCCACCGCCTGCCACACCACGCCCATGCCGCCGCGGCCCAGTTCTTCGACCAGCCGGTAGCGTCCCGCGATCACCCGGTGCTGCGCCCCGCCGCCTGTTCCTGTCACGTCGCCCTCCCCGCGATTCCCCCTGGGGTCACGATAGGGACGGAACGGTCATCCCGGGAGTTCCCTGCGGGAAAGGAACACGGACGTAACAGGAACAGGTCGACGGGGACGGGACCGTAACTGATCGTCAGGCTTGACCGACCGGTTTTGGCGGTCGGGTCCGGGTTCGGGTCGGGTCCGGGTCGGGTCCGGGTTCGGGTCGGGTCCGGGTCGGGTCCGGGTTCGGGTCGGGTCCGGGTTCGGGTCGGGTCCGGGTCGGGTCCGGGTTCGGGTCGGTTCGGGTCCGGGCAGTCAGGCTTTGATCGTCAGCCGTTCGAGCGCGTGGTCGTAGTAGGACCCGGCGGTCACCCACAGCTCCTCGCGGCAGCGGATGGTCAGCCAGTAGCGCACTCCCCCGCCGGTCAGAGCCACAAGGTCCTTGCCGTGGAAGGCTGTTCCGTCGGGACCGTGCCAGACGTACTCCCACTCGGCGGCCTCCTGGCCGTCGTGCCGGAGGGTGCGCAGTTCCACCCGCCGGTAGTCCTCGCGACCGAATCCGTCGGGACGCTCCTGAACGCCGCGGGTGCTGCCGTGCTCGCGGTGCAGCACCGACTCCCCGGGGGACATGACGATGCCCCGGTCGACCGTGACGGTCAGCGATATCAGCCGGTCCGGGTCGGTGACGGAGATGCCGCCCTCGTCGTCGCGCGACCTCCAGCCCTCCGGTATGGGGAGGCTGAAGCCGACACTGGAGCCGCGCCGCAGGCGGGGCACCACCTGGCCGTCGACGAGCGGGCCGAGCAACAGTGCGACGCCGAGCACACCGAGGACCGGCAGCAGGTCCGGGTTCGTGTCAGTGAGGACCATCGCGCCGCCGCCGAGGACCCCGACGAGCATCGCGCCGGGCACCGCCCGCGCGATCCGCCGGTTCGGCAGGAACATCCACACGCACAGGGCGAGCCCGAGCAGCACGATTGTGTACATGCCGGCCCAGTTGCCCAGGTCGGCGAGCCAGCGGGCGGCGGCGGCGCTCGCGATCGCGAACAGCACGAGCACGGTGGCCCAGTGCCGGGACAGCCAGCGCGGCCAGCGCCTGACCTTGGACCGGAAGGTCGTGTCGGCCGCCGGCTCCTGGGGGATGCGCAGGTTGGTGACCGTGTCACCGGTGCTGCCGCGGGTGCCGTCCCGGGCTGGGGAGTCGGTCCCGCCGCTCTCCCGCAGGGCCGCCGGCGCCGCTTCCGCTTTGCGGAAGGACTGGTACGGGCTGCGACCCGGGTGGGGCTCGTGGGGCCGGTCGGACCCCGGCTTGCGGCGCGGCGCGGCGGGGGGCGGCCGTACGGCCTGGTCGTTGTGTCCTCCGCTGTGCACCACATGCCTGGTCCGCGTGCCGAGGGGGCGCAGCCGGCCGGGCCGCGTGCGGTCCCGCGGGTCCTCGGGCTGCGCCGCAGAGTGGGATTCGGCCGCCTCGACCGCGTCGAGCAGCCGCTCACGGACCCGGTCGGGCCCGGCCCGCCCGGCCGGTTTGCGGACGAGGAGGGCCCGCAGGACCGAGGCGAGCGGCCCGGCGTTGCGCAGTTCGGGGAAGCGGGCGGTGGCCACCGCCGCGAGGGTGGCCGCGTGGGTGGTCCTGCGGTAGGCCGGACGCCCTTCGGCGGCTTCGTACAGCGTCACGCCGAGCGACCACAGGTCGGCGGCCGGGCCGGGCGGCTCCCCCGCGACCTGTTCGGGGGCGAGGTACTCCGGGGAGCCGACGATGGTTTTGGTGTGGGTGATTGTGGCGCTGTCCTCGACCGAGGCCACCCCGAAGTCGGTGAGGACGACCCGGCCGTTGCGGGCGAGCAGCACGTTGGCCGGTTTCACGTCGCGGTGCAGGACCCCGGCGTCGTGGGCGGCCTCCAGCGCGCCGAGCAGCCGCAGGCCGAGCTCGGCCACCAGGCCCGGGGGCAGGGGGCCGTCCTTCTCGACCGCTTCGGCCAGGGAGGGGCCGCGGACCAGCTCCATGACGATCCACGGACGGTCGTCCTCCTCGGCGACGTCGAAGATCGTGACGACGTTGGGGTGGTCGATCCGGGCGGCGGCCCTGGCCTCGCGGAGCATGCGCGCGCACATCCTGGCGCGTTCGGCGTCGTCCACATGGCCGGGGACGCGCAGTTCCTTGACCGCGACCGACCGGCCCAGAACGTCGTCGACCGCCCGCCAGACCGTGCCCATGCCGCCGCGACCGATCACACCGACCAGTCGGTAGCGGCCCGCGATCACGCGCTGGTCGGGGTCCGGACTCGGGTCGGTCATCAGCTCGGGTCTCCCGCCTCACAGCTTCCGGGCCACCGGCCGCCCGTACGGGGTGGTCCACGGCAACACCGGAGTTGTCCTGCCATCCATCCTCAGGGCATTGCCTGACCAGGTCCACCGCTTCGGCGTTTTCCACCGGACGGCCGAGTCGCCCATCACCCGTACGGCCCGGTCCGAATGTTCTACGGAAGGCCCGTCGAAAGAAGGCTTCACAAAAACTCCGTCAGGCGAAAACTCCGTCAGGCGAGAGCGCCGTCAGACGAGAGCGCCGTCAGGTAGAAGCGCCGTCAGGCGAACGGCACGATCTCCTCGGCACCCATCCGGACAGCGTCCGCCGTGTGGTCGTCGGGCTGCTCCTGCGACTCACGCTCGGCCTCGACGCGCTTGAGGTAGTAGTCGACCTCGCGGCGCACCTGCTCGCCGGTCCAGCCCAGCGCGTCGGCCATCAGCCCCGCGCAGTCCTCGGCGGCCCGGACGCCCCGGTCGAAGGTCTCGATCGAGATGCGGGTGCGCCGGTCCAGGACGTCGTCCAGGTGCAGCGCGCCCTCGTGGGTGCACGCGTAGACCACTTCGGCGCGCAGGTAGTCGTCCGCCCCGTCGAGGGGCAGGCCCAGCTCCGGGTCCTTGGCCACCATGTCGAGGAGTACGTCGACCTGCGCGCCGTACCGGCCGAGCAGGTGTTCCACCCGTTCGGGGTGCAGCCCCGCCCGCTCACCCAGCGTGCCGCGCGCGTTCCACATGGCCTGGTAGCCCTCCGCCCCGGCCAGCGGCACGGTCTCGGTGCAGCTCCGGGCGACCCGCCGGTCCAGGCCGTGCACTGCGGCGTCAACCGCGTCGGCCGCCATCACCCGGTAGGTCGTGTACTTGCCGCCGGCCACCACCACCAGGCCGGGGACGGGGTGCGCGACCGTGTGCTCGCGGGACAGCTTGCTGGTGGCGTCGCTCTCCCCGGACAGCAGGGGCCGCAGGCCCGCGTACACACCTTCGACGTCCTCGCGGCTGAGCGGCACGGCGAGCACCTGGTTGACGTGTTCGAGGAGGTATTCGATATCCGTGCGGCTGGCCGCCGGACGGGCCTTGTCGAGGTCCCATTCGGTGTCGGTCGTGCCGATGATCCAGTGGCGGCCCCACGGGATCACGAAGAGTACGGATTTCTCCGTACGCAGGATGATCCCGGTGGACGAGTGGATGCGGTCCTTGGGGACGACGAGGTGGATGCCCTTGGACGCGCGTACGTGGAACTGGCCGCGTTCGCCGACCATCGCCTGGGTCTCGTCGGTCCACACGCCCGTGGCGTTGACCACCTGTTTCGCCCGTACGTCGAAGGTCTCGCCGGTTTCCTGGTCGCGCACATGGACGCCGACCACACGTTCGCCCTCGCGGAGGAACCCCGTCACCTTCGTACGGGAGGCCACGTGCGCGCCGTAGCCGGCGGCCGTCCGCGCCAGAGTCATCACAAACCGCGCATCGTCCACCTGCGCGTCGTAGTACTGGATCGCCCCGACCAGGTAGTCCTTGCGCAGCGCGGGCGCGGCCCGCAGCGCCTGCTTCTTCGACAGGTGCCGGTGCCGGGGCAGCCCGCGGGAGTTGCCTGAGGAGATCCCCATCGTGTCGTACAGCGCGACACCCGACCCCATGTACACCCGCTCCCACACCCGGTGCCTGAGCGGGAAGAGGAACGGCACCGGTTTGACCAGGTGCGGGGCCAGGCGTTGCAGGAGCAGACCGCGTTCCTTCAGGGCCTCCTTGACCAGCACGAAGTCCAGCATCTCCAGATAGCGCAGCCCGCCGTGGATCAGCTTGCTGGACCGACTGGAGGTGCCCGAGGCCCAGTCACCCGCCTCGATGAGCGCGGTGGACAGCCCGCGCGTCACCGCGTCCAGGGCGGTGCCCGTGCCGACGACCCCGCCGCCGACCACGACCACGTCGAGTTCACGTTCCGTCATCGCGCGCAGCGCCGCCACGCGCTCGTCCGGTCCAAGCGCTGTCGTCCGCACGTCAGGCCCCTTCTCTGTTTTTGGGTTCCGGGTACAAATGTGGCAGACCTCACGCGGCCCGCCACTCCACGGTGTGCCTGTCCGGTGGCACGAGTGCGCATCCGGACACCCCGCCGCCGCCCGAAGCGGCCAGGATCGGCCTCGACGTCCTGTCCGCGCTACGTGCCGTCCACGTCTGTGACGTCCTGCACCGGGACGTCGAACCGGCCAACGTGCTGATCAGGCCGGACGGCCGGACCGTACTCACCGGATTCGGGATCACCACGGTCGCCGGAAGTGCCACGATCACCGCGACCGACTCGCTCATCGGCTCACCGGAGTACGGCGCGCCGGAGCGCGCCCGCGGACATCAAATACATCTGCGAGCCCGCGCCGAACGGCGGAACCACCGGAGTGTGCCGCCGTTCCTGAAAACGCCGGAGGGCCCCGCCGCAGCGGGGCCCTCCGGGTGTACGGGATTACTCTCGCGTTGGAGAATTCCGTACGGAAAGACTCAGTTCGTCGGTGCGACGGTGACGCCGACCTGCTGGAACTTCTTCAGGTCGGTGTAACCGGTGGTCGACATCGCCCGGCGCAGCGCGCCGAACAGGTTCATCGAGCCGTCGGTGGCGTGCGACGGGCCGAGCAGCACCTCTTCGAGGGTGCCGACGGTGCCGAGGTCCATCCGGCGGCCGCGGGGCAGCTCGGGGTGGTGCGCCTCGGACCCCCAGTGCATGCCGGAGCCGGGGGTGTCGGAGGCGCGGGCGAGCGCCGAACCGATCATCACCGCGTCCGCGCCGCAGGCCACCGCCTTGGCCAGGTCGCCGCTGCGGCCCACGCTGCCGTCGGCGATGACGTGCACGTAACGGCCGCCGGACTCGTCGAGGTAGTCGCGGCGGGCCTCGGCCACGTCGGCGACCGCGGTCGCCATGGGCACGGCCACGCCGAGCACGCTGCGGGTTGTGTGCGCCGCGCCGCCGCCGAAGCCGACGAGGACACCGGCCGCGCCGGCCCGCATCAGGTGCAGGGCGCCCTGGTAGGTGGCGCAGCCGCCGACGATGACCGGCACGTCGAGGTCGTAGATGAACTGCTTGAGGTTCAGCGGCTCGGAACGACCGGACACGTGCTCGGCCGAGACGGTGGTGCCGCGGATGACGAAGATGTCGACGCCCGCGTCGATGACCGTCTTGGAGAACTCCGCGGTGCGCTGCGGGGACAGCGCGGCGGCGGTGATCACGCCGGAGTCGCGGATCTCCTTGATCCGGGCGCCGATCAGCTCTTCCTTGATCGGCTCGGCGTAGATCTCCTGCATGCGGCGTGTCGCGGTCGCCTCGTCGAGGTTGCGGATCTCCTCAAGGACCGCGGTGGGGTCCTCGTAGCGGGTCCACAGACCTTCGAGGTTCAGGACGCCCAGGCCGCCCATCCGGCCGACGGCGATGGCGGTCTGCGGGGAGACCACCGAGTCCATCGGGGCGGTGAGGAAAGGCAGTTCGAAGCGGTACGCGTCGATCTGCCAGGCCGTGGAGACTTCCTGCGGGTCGCGTGTCCGCCGGCTGGGGACGATCGCGACATCATCGAAGTGGTACGCGCGACGGCCGCGCTTGCCTCGACCGATCTCGACCTCAGTCACGGATACGCCTTCCTAACCTGTGGGACAGCTCTGTACAGCGGGGTGCCGTACAAGGGTAAGGGCGGCCGGACCATTGTGGTCCGGCCGCCCCGATGCTGAGATCAGCGCGCGCTGTAGTTCGGCGCTTCGACCGTCATCGTGATGTCGTGCGGGTGCGACTCCTTGAGCCCGGCCGAGGTGATGCGGACGAACCGGCCGCGCTCCTGGAGGTCGCCTACCGTCGCCGTGCCGGCGTAGCCCATCGACGCGCGCAGGCCGCCGATCAGCTGGTGCACTACCGCGCCGAGCGGGCCGCGGTAGGGCACCTGGCCCTCGATGCCCTCGGGGACGAGTTTGTCCTCGGAGAGCACGTTGTCCTGGAAGTAGCGGTCCTTGGAGTAGGAACGCGCCAGGCCGCGGGTTTGCATCGCGCCCAGCGAACCCATGCCGCGGTACGCCTTGAACTGCTTGCCGTTGATGAAGATCAGGTCGCCGGGGCTCTCCTCGGCGCCCGCGAGCAGACTGCCGAGCATGACCGTGTCGGCGCCGGCGGCGATCGCCTTGGCGATGTCGCCGGAGTACTGCAGGCCGCCGTCGCCGATCACCGGGACACCGGCGGCACGGGCCGCGAGGGACGCCTCGTAGATCGCGGTGACCTGCGGGGCGCCGACACCGGCGACCACACGGGTGGTGCAGATCGAGCCGGGGCCCACGCCGACCTTGATGCCGTCGGCACCGGCGTCGATGAGCGCCTGCGCGCCGTCCCGGGTGGCGATGTTGCCGCCGATGATGTCGATCTTGGTGTTGGCCTTGAGCTTGGCGATCATGTCCAAGACGCCGCGGGAGTGTCCGTGCGCGCTGTCCACGACCAGGAAGTCCACCCCGGCGTCGATCAGCGCCTGCGCGCGGACGTACGCCTCGTCGCCGGCGCCGATCGCGGCACCGACCACCAGACGGCCGTTGGCGTCCTTGGTCGACAGGGGGTACTGCTCGCTCTTGACGAAGTCCTTGACCGTGATCAGGCCGTGCAGCTTCCCGGCCTCGTCGATCAGTGGGAGCTTCTCCACCTTGTGGCGGCGCAGCAGTTCCATCGCCTGCGGGCCGCTGATGCCCACGTGCCCGGTGACCAGCGGCATCGGGGTCATGACCTCCCGCACGCGGCGGTTGTGGTCCACCTCGAAACGCAGGTCGCGGTTGGTGACGATGCCCAGGAGCCGGCCGGCCTCGTCGGTGACCGGGACGCCACTGATCCGGAAGCGCGCGCACAGGGCGTCGGCGTCGTGCAGGCTCGCGTCCGGACCGATGGTGATCGGGTCGATGACCATGCCGGCCTCGGACCGCTTCACCAGGTCGACCTGGCCGGCCTGGTCCTCGACCGGCATGTTGCGGTGCAGCACGCCCACACCGCCCTGGCGGGCCATGGCGATCGCCATGCGCGCCTCGGTGACGGTGTCCATCGCGGAGGACAGGAGGGGAACGCGCACGCTGATGTTGCGGCTGACCCGGGAGCTGGTGTCCACCTCGCTCGGAACCACGTCGGAAGCGCCCGGGAGCAGCAGGACGTCGTCGTAGGTCAGTCCCAGCATCGCGAACTTCTCGGGTACGCCGTCGGCCATGACAGTCATGACACCTTCCGATGTGTGTTCCGTCCGGCGCCTGCGCCATGGCCGGCGACCCGTACGGGTACGCCACAGCCGGGAACGCGCCACTGCGGAGCGAAGGTGACGGCTGACAGGGTTCGCAAGAGGAGAACGAACCCGGTAGGGCGTGGCTTCGCGGAGCAGATGGGACCGCGGGGCTCGGAGCGGGTGGGATGTGTCCCCCAATGCTACTGGGCAGCGGGGGGTCGTCCGGTCCGGACTGCGGTTCTCCGGAAGGACCGGGGGCCGGCCCGCCGGTCACAACAGGCGGGCTACGCGGTTTGTTCCGCCTCGGCCAGGGCGCGCAGCCGGTTGAGCGCGCGGTGCTGGGCGACCCGGACTGCACCCGGGCTCATGCCCATCGCCCGCCCGGTCTCCTCTGCGGACAGGCCGACGGCGATCCGCATCAGCAGCAGGTCACGCTGGTTGTCCGGGAGTCGTTCGAGGAGCCGCCGGGCGTGTGCGGCGTCACTGCGCCGCACCACCTGGTCCTCGGGCCCCGGGTGGTCGTCCACGGCTTCGGGGAGGTCGCAGGTCGGCACGGCGGCCCGGAAGGCGGCCCGCTGCACGTCCACGACCTTGTGCGCGGCGATGCCGAACACGAAGGCTTCGAACGGACGGCCCTCGTCGCGGTAGCGCGGAAGCGCGGACAGGACGGCCAGGCAGACTTCCTGGGCCACGTCGTCGGCGGCGTGCTCGGCACCCGCGACCCGGCCGAGCCGGGCCCGGCAGTAGCGCAGCACCATCGGCCGCACGTAGGCCAGGAGTTCGTCAGTGGCTTCGACGTCACCCTGCACCGCGCGCAGCACAACGGCACGCATGACGTCCACGCCGCCGTCACCGTCAGCGTGCACGCCAGCTCTCTCCGGTGTGTCCGGCATGCGCTCGGGGGTCCCGCCCATGCAATCAGTATGCCGGGCGTCGGGCCGTAACGAGTCCGGACGGCAGTCCGGAGTTCTGCGACCTCGCGGCCGCACGGCCCGACACCCCTGTGACCCGCGTCCCGGAGAGCCTTCGAAAATCTTCGAAAGCCTTCCGGACCACAAGCCGTTTGCCGGTTCAGCGCACGAGACCCCACCGGAAGCCCAGGGCGACCGCGTGTGCGCGGTCGGACGCCCCGAGCTTCTTGAAGAGCCGTCGCGCGTGGGTCTTGACCGTGTCCTCGGAGAGGAACAGCTCACGCCCGATTTCGGCGTTGCTGCGCCCGTGGCTCATGCCTTCGAGGACCTGGATCTCGCGGGCCGTGAGGGTCGGAGCGACCCCCATGTCCGCGGACCGCAGCCGTCTGGGGGCGAGCCGCCAAGTAGGGTCGGCCAGCGCCTGGGACACGGTCGCGCGCAGTTCCGCCCGCGACGCGTCCTTGTGCAGGTATCCCCGGGCCCCGGCGGCGACCGCGAGGGCCACCCCGTCGAGGTCCTCGGCCATCGTCAGCATGATGACCCGGGCGCTGGGGTCGCCGGTGAGGAGCCTGCGCACCGCCTCGACACCCCCGAGCCCCGGCATCCGGACGTCCATCAGGACAAGGTCGGACCGCTCCGCACTCCAGCGTCGCAGCACCTCCTCACCGCTGGTGGCGGTGGTTACCCGCTCGACTCCGGGGACGGTAGCGACCGCACGCCGGAGCGTCTCCCGGACGAGTGGGGAATCGTCGCAGACCAGGACGGTAGTCATCGCAGGCCTCCGCAGCAGATCCGCGTCACGTTGAGCCTCCACGCCTGTTGCATGTTCATGTCGTATATGGCCGATCCCAGGTCCGGGAGGCACCCCGGCTCGCTCTCGTCGACCGCCTCACCCACCACAACGAGCATCACTCGAAAGGGTTACGGGGGTTGTTCCAGAAGCCCCGTCCGTGTCATCCGGCACCGACGGTCCCGCGGATACCACAGCGAGCGGCCCCGAAGCGGGACACGCCGACCCGGTCAACGGGTTGGGCGGAGCGCGCGGCACCACCTCCGGAATTTCGGCGCGGACCAGGGGTCGAGTCCATACAACAAGTAGGGCCGGTTGGGCCGATTCGACCAACTTTTTCCCACATGTACGCATAAGACAGATATCTGCATGGAATTGATCACTTCGTGACGCAGTCTGGAGACCTTTCGATCGCCGGTTCTCGACGGGTACGTGTACGCACCCGTCGGCCCCGCGCCCGGCGTCCTCCATCGGCACTGGCTCCACCGGCTCCGCCTGCACGACCCGTCCGGCAACAACCCACGGAACGCCCCTGACACCCAAGGGACCAGTCATGGCAGATTTCTCCCGACTCCCCGGACCGAACGCCGACCTGTGGGACTGGCAGCTGCACGCCGCCTGCCGCGGAGTCGACAGCGCGCTGTTCTTCCACCCCGAAGGCGAGCGCGGCGCGGCGCGGATCGCCCGCGAACAGTCAGCGAAGGAAGTGTGCACCCGCTGCCCGGTACTCGAGCAGTGCGCCTCCCACGCCCTCAAGGTCCGTGAGCCCTACGGCGTGTGGGGCGGCCTCACCGAGGACGACCGGGTGGAAATGGACCTCAAACGCCGCACTCTCAACCGTAAGGAGATGGTGGGCCTCATGAAGAACACCCCCGTACGCCATTGACCCTGGCAAACCCCCACGAAGGCACCCGGGCGGCCCCGGGCACGCCGACGGCCCCGGAGCGCACAGCCAGTGCGCGCCGGGGCCGTAACGGCCGTTGTGCGGCCGGTGAGGCTGCGCTGACCCGAAGCGGGGGCCGCCTCGGAGTACGGGGCTGATCAGCCCTACAGGCCCGCCATGTCGAGCTCCCACATCTTCGGCCACTCGGTCGTACGGAAGGCGGCGTCCATGCCGCCGTCGCAGAACAGCACCGAGCCGACGAAGAACGTGGACTGGTCACCGAGCAGGAAGGCCGCCAGGTCCGCGATCTCCTCCGGGCGCCCGCCCCGCCCGGCCGGGATGACCGCCAGGAACTGCGCCATGCCGTCAGCGGTCAACGGGTCGACCTTGCCGGCCGCCGTCATCGGGGTCTCGATCAGGCCCGGTGCGATGGCGTTGAGCCGGATGCCCTGCTGGATGTACTCGGCGGACTTGGCCCGCGCGTACCAGGCCAGGGCGGCCTTCGCCGCCGGGTACGACTGCACGCCCGCGTAGTCGCCGAAGACCTCAAGACCCCTGACTGCCGCGGCGAAGTCGCCGGCGAGCAGCGCCTGGGCGACCTCCACCGGCCAGTTCGGCTGAGTGGTGGTCGAGTTCGAGCTGACCAGCACCACGGAGGGGTTCTCACCCCGCGCGAGGGCCGGGCGCAGGCCCTCGGCCAGTTCCACCGCGCCGAGGAAGTTCACCGCGAGCATGAGCTCCGCCGAGCGGCCGGTCGCCGCGGCCAGACCAGCGAACGGGATGAAGCCGTCGAGCGTGCCCGCGCACAGCTCGGTGACCGTGGCGACCGCCTCCTGGCGGCCGCCCGCGGTGCTCAGGTCGACGTTGACGTCGGAGCCCTTGAGGTCGACACCGATGACCCGGTGGCCGTCGGCCTCAAGGCGGGCCTTGGTGGCCGCGCCGAGTCCGGATGCCGCACCGGTGATCGCGTAAGTCGCCATGGTGTTCCTCACTTCAGCTCAGATGGGGGCAGGTCGGACGGGCACAGGTCAGCCGGGCACAGGTCAGCCGGGCACAGGTCGGACAGCGGCAGACCAGACAGCGGCGGATCAGTCAGGGCCAAGCCGGACAGGGCCAAGCCGGGCAGGGCCAGGCCGGACAGGGCCAGGCCGGACAGGTGCAGGCAGCCGACAGCGTACGCCGACGTATGGTCGAAAAAGGAGCAGGCCCGGCCCCCTTACGGGGACCGGGCCTGCTACTCGTTCAGCTACCGGTCGGGCTACCGGTCCGACTACTCAGCGACTAGTGCGAGTGGCCGTGGCCACCGTGACCGGCCGGTGCTTCCTCATCCGCCGGCTTCTCGACGACGAGAGCCTCGGTGGTGAGCAGCAGGGCCGCGATGGACGCGGCGTTCTGCAGCGCGGAACGGGTCACCTTGACCGGGTCGATGACGCCGGCCTGGAGCAGGTTGACGTACTCGCCGGTGGCGGCGTTGTAGCCCTCACCGATGTCCATCGCCTGAACCTTGTTGACGATGACATAGCCCTCCTGGCCCGCGTTCTCCGCGATCCAGCGCAGCGGCTCGACCATGGCGCGGCGGACGACCGACACGCCGGTGGCCTCGTCGCCGGACAGACCCAGGTTGTCGTCGAGCACCGAGGTGGCGTGCGCCAGAGCGGCGCCGCCGCCGGCGACGATGCCCTCTTCGATGGCCGCGCGGGTCGCCGAGACGGCGTCCTCAAGACGGTGCTTCTTCTCCTTGAGCTCGACCTCGGTGGCCGCGCCGACACGGATGACGCACACGCCGCCGGCCAGCTTGGCCAGGCGCTCCTGGAGCTTCTCGCGGTCCCAGTCCGAGTCGGTGTTCTCGATCTCCGACTTGATCTGCTTGACGCGGTCCGCGATGCCCTCGGCGGAACCGGCACCGTCGACGACCGTGGTGGCGTCCTTGGTGATGGTCACGCGACGGGCACTGCCGAGCACCTCAAGACCGGCCTGCTCCAGCTTGAGACCGATCTCCGGCGCGATGACCTGGCCGCCGGTGAGCACGGCCATGTCCTCCAGCATCGCCTTGCGGCGGTCGCCGAAGCCCGGGGCCTTGACCGCGACGGCGTTGAACGTGCCGCGGATCTTGTTCACGACGAGCGTGGACAGGGCCTCGCCCTCGACGTCCTCGGCCACGATCAGCAGCGGCTTGGAGCCGCCGGCACCGATGACCTTCTCAAGCAGCGGCAGCAGGTCGGCGAGTGCGCCGATCTTGCCCTGGTGAATCAGGATGTACGGGTCTTCCAGGATCGCTTCCATGCGCTCCTGGTCGGTGACCATGTACGGCGACAGGTAGCCCTTGTCGAACTGCAGGCCCTCGGTGAACTCCAGCTCGAGGCCCATGGTGTTCGACTCTTCGATGGTGATGACACCATCCTTGCCGACCTTGTCCATGGCCTCGGCGATGAGCTCGCCGATCTTGCGGTCCTGCGCGGAGAGCGCGGCGACGTTGGCCACGTCTTCCTTGCCGTCGACCTCGCGGGCGGTCTTGAGGAGCTCGTCGGAGACCGCGGCCACGGCCGCGTCGATGCCCTTCTTCAGACCCGTCGGGGTCGCGCCGGCCGCGACGTTGCGCAGGCCTTCGCGTACGAGGGCCTGGGCCAGGACGGTCGCGGTGGTGGTGCCGTCACCCGCGATGTCGTTGGTCTTGGTGGCGACCTCCTTGGCGAGCTGCGCGCCAAGGTTCTCGTACGGGTCGGTGAGCTCGATCTCACGGGCGATGGTCACACCATCGTTGGTGATGGTCGGCGCGCCGAACTTCTTGTCGATGACGACGTTGCGGCCCTTGGGGCCGAGCGTCACCTTGACCGCGTCGGCGAGCGCGTTGACACCGCGCTCCAGGGAGCGGCGGGCGTGCTCGTCGAACTGCAGGATCTTCGCCATGGGAAAATCAGTCCTTACCGGTACGAAAGCGTCCTCGCTGATACCGGGCTCCAACGTATTGCGAGCCCGGAAAAGCTGTGAAAAAGAACTGCGCCCCGGTCCCCGGGCCGTGGCCTGGGCACCGGGGCGCAGTCAGGTACTACCGAGTTCTAGGAACTCACTTCTCGATGATCGCGAGAACGTCGCGCGCCGAGAGGACGAGGTATTCCTCGCCGTTGTACTTCACCTCGGTGCCGCCGTACTTGCTGTAAAGAACGACGTCACCGACCTTGACGTCGAGCGGAAGACGCTGACCGTCTTCGAAGCGACCCGGACCGACGGCCAGGACGACGCCCTCCTGGGGCTTCTCCTTGGCAGTGTCCGGAATAACCAGGCCGGAGGCCGTGGTCTGCTCGGCTTCGAGCGTCTGGACCACAATGCGGTCCTCGAGCGGCTTGATGGCAACCTTGGTGCTGGTCGTCATGTCGACCTCCCCCTTCGGAGAATCACGGGGTGATGGCTTGGGTGGCGACGTGGAACAGGCCCGTCGTCGCGGGTGCCGGACCATCACATCGCATTGGCACACTCACGGGGAGAGTGCCAGTGGAGACATTAGGACGCGGTTAGCACTCCGTCAACCAGAGTGCCAGAACGCGGCGCGTCTTGACTGCCTTCCCTACGGGCAACGAACCAGGTGGATCAAGCATTCCCGACCCGCCCGACAGACTTCCCCTGTGTGCCGCCACGGGACTGTCGGACCGCACCGTCACCACAGGTGGGGACAGGCGAGAATGGTCCTGTGGCCACCGAAGACCGTGCCGACGACCGTACGGTCGAGGCGTTCCAGACCCTGCTGACCGACGAGGGGCAGGGCCTGCTGGCCGCGCTCAAAGATTTCACCCAGGGCGAAGAGATCGGCCTCGCCACCCGGCTGCGCCGGGACCACGCCCCCGACCGCGTCGCCACCGCCATGGCCCAGGCCCGGCTGCGGCAGCGGGCCAGGGTGAAGTTCGGCACGGACGCCGACCGCATGTACTTCACGCCCAACGGCGTCGAGCAGTCCACCAGGTCGTCGGTGGCCGCGCACCGGGCGGACCGGCTCGCCGCGGCCGGTGTGTCGAAACTCGCCGACCTGTGCTGCGGCATCGGCGGTGACGCCCTCGCGGTCGCCCGCCGGGGCATCGACGTGCTTGCGGTCGATCTCGACCCGCTGTCCTGCGCGGTGGCTCGCGCCAACGCCCTGGCGTTCGGCCTCCAGGGCCGGATCACCGTCGTGCGGGCGGATGTGACGACCGTCGACGTCGACGGCTGCGACGCCGCCTTCCTGGACCCGGCCCGGCGCGGGGCCCGCGGCCGGATCTTCGATCCGGAGTCCTACTCGCCGCCGCTGTCCTTCCTTGACGATCTCGTACGGAAGATCCCCCGCGGCGCTGCGAAGGTCGCCCCGGGCATCCCGCACGAGGCCGTCCCCGAGGGCTTCGAAGCCGAGTGGGTGTCCGACTGCGGCGACGTGAAGGAGGCCGTGCTGTGGTGGGGCTCCCTGGCGACCGTGCCGCTGCGGGCCACCCTGCTGCCCACGGGCACCACGCTGACCGCCCAGCGGGCCCGCCAGGCCCCCGTCGGACCCGTCCGCCGCTACCTCTACGAGCCGGACGGCGCGGCGATCCGGGCGCATCTGGTCGCCGAGGTAGCCGAGACCGTGGAGGGCACGCTGGTCGACGAGACGATCGCGTACGTGACCTCCGACCGACTCGTCCGCACACCGTTGGCGACCCCGTACGAGATCACCGACGTGCTGCCGTTCGGGATGAAGAAGCTCAAGGCGCTGCTGCGGGAGCGGCGCGTGGGCAACCTGACGGTCAAGAAGCGCGGCTCGGCGGTGGAGCCCGAAGAGGTCCGCCGCCAGGTGAAGCCGTCGGGTCCGAACGCCGCGACGGTGATCCTGACCCGAGTGGCGGGGGCCCCGACGATGATCGTCGCCCAGCCGGTACCCGACTGACCCCAGCGCCCCGAGCGCGCCCGGAGGGCGCGGCCCGACCGGGCGACGCGCGGGCGCCGAACGACGACTGAGCGCAGCGAAGACGGCGTGAGGAAAACGCCCGCGCTTGGAGCCCGGCAACAACACAGCGAGGGCGCGCAGCGCCCCGAGCGCGCCCGGAGGGCGCGGCCCGACCGGGCGACGCGCGGGCGCCGAACGACGACTGAGCGCAGCGAAGACGGCGTGAGGAAAACGCCCGCGCTTGGAGCCCGGCAACAACACAGCGAGGGCGCGCAGCGCCCCGAGCGCGCCCGGAGGGCGCGGCCCGACCGGGCGACGCGCGGGCGCCGAACGACGACTGAGCGCAGCGAAGACGGCGTGAGGAAAACGCCCGCGCTTGGAGCCCGGCATCAGAACAACCCGCGCTTGGAGCCCGGCAACAACACAGCTCAACCGATGTAGTCGTCCAACTTCGCGACGGTGAACCCCTGCTCCTGGATCTTCCGGAACAGGTTGCCCATCATCCCGGTCATCGTCTCCTCGTTCTTGAGGTCCTTCAGGCCGCGGAAGTGGGCCAGGATGATGTCCCCTGGCTGCAGCTTCTTGCTGGCGTCGACGTACTGCATGTCGTGGATCTGCATCGACTCGCGCCACAGGACGACCGCGCCGACGCCACAGGACCCGGCGACCTTCAGCGTGGTGTCGTTGGAGTTCCCGTACGGCGGCCGCAGCAGCGTGGGCCGCTTGCCGAACTCCTGCGCGATGCGGTCTTGTTGCCCGCAGATCTCCTTGCGTTGTTTGGCTTCGTCGACCGCGCGCAGGTTCGGGTGGGTGAGGGTGTGGTTCTGCACGGTGTTGCCCAGTGCCTGCAACTGCTTGAAGTGGTCCGGGTTCTGTCGCACGTAACTGTCCGTGAGGAACATCGTGACCGGGATGTTCAGGTCTTTGAGCATCTCGACGAACTTCGGGTCCTTCTCCGCACCGTCGTCGATCGTCACGAACACGATCTTCTGGTCGGTGGGGATGCTCTTGATCACCGGCGGATTCGCGGTGTCGGCCTTGACCGGCTTGACCGCCGGCGGCGGTGGAGCGGGCGCGAACGGCTTGAGGTCCCACTTCGAAGCGGCTGCGGCGGCGTCGCCTCCAGAGGCGCCCGTGCCCGGCCGCGGCGCGGCAGAAGACCCCGGCTTGCCCGGAGTCGCGGCGGAATCGCCCGAAGCCTGGTTCTTCGGACCGGAGGAGTCGGCCCCGGAGTCGCCCGAGGAACACCCGGTCAGCGCAACGGCGGTGATGACTCCGATCAGCAGCGCGCACGCCGCGGACCTGGAACGTCGTAGGTTCGCCACGTTTGTGCTCCTTGTCAACGTCAACCGCGACGTCAGATCCGGTCGCCAGCCGATCGAACTACTGCATAAATCAAAGGTGTTCCTACCGAGCAGGATACGATCACCGATCACCCCACGGGTGGTTGGGGGAACTTTCCCGGACACGTTGGGGCACCTGGGGTACGGAAGCTGTTGCCAGACGATTCCAGGGTGCAGACTTCGTCCTTGAGAACATGGCGCGTGCGGCGGCGCGACGCCATGAGCCACCTCCCGACCCGCCCCCGGCCTGCGGATTAGGCCTCCTCACCGGGGTGCGGGCCGGGTTCTCACCCAGACTCCACCAAACAGGTCCTCACCGGACTATCCGGTCGAAACTCCACGCGTGCGGCGGTCGGGAGACAAGCTCCGCGGGCGCTTCGGGGAGCGGTTGGGGCACCCCCGGCCACAGGCTGATGACGACGACACGCTCTACACCGTCCTGCACGGAACTGAACACTTCGTGACGCTCCGCGCCGACGAGCGTCGGCAGGGCGCTCTCATAGACCCAGTCAACCAGCTCGGCGGCCCGGCCTTCGGCTGCGCGGGCCTCCCACATCTGCGCTGTGCTCATGCCGGGCTCCACGCAGGGACGTCGCCCGGTCGCTGGCTCACGCCTGGGGCACCGTGATCGGCATCGACGAGTCGGCCGGGATGAGCATCGAGGACGGCGCCCGGTTGCGGGACACCATCTCCGCGCCGAGCGCGGCCACCATCGCGCCGTTGTCCGTGCACAGCGCGGGCCTCGGCACCCGGAGCACGATCCCGGCCTTGTCGCAGCGTTCCTGGGCCATCGCGCGCAGCCTCGTGTTCGCCGCGACACCGCCGCCGAGCAGCAGGTGGTCGGAGCCGCGCTCCTTGCAGGCCGCGATGGCCTTCTTCGTCAGCACGTCGACGACGGCCTCCTGGAAGGACGCGGCGACGTCGGCCACCGGCACCGGCTCCCCGGCCCGCTGCTTCGCCTCGACCCAGCGGGCCACGGAGGTCTTGAGCCCGGAGAAGGAGAAGTCGTACGGAGCGTCCCTCGGCCCGGTCAGCCCGCGCGGGAAACGGACCGCCTTCGGGTTGCCCTCCCGGGCCGTGCGGTCGATCACCGGGCCGCCGGGGAAGCCGAGGCCGAGCACCCGGGCGACCTTGTCGAAGGCCTCCCCGGCCGCGTCGTCGATGGTCGCGCCGAGTTCCCGGACGTCCGTCGTCACGTCGGGCACGAAGAGCAGCGAGGAGTGCCCGCCGGAGACCAGCAGGGCCATCGTCGGTTCGGGCAGCCTGCCGTGCTCCAGCTGGTCCACACACACGTGCGCGGCCAGGTGGTTGACGCCGTACAGCGGCTTGTCGAGCGCCGCGGCGTAGCCCTTGGCCGCGGCCACGCCGACCAGGAGCGCGCCGGCCAGGCCCGGACCGGAGGTGACCGCGATGGCGTCGATGTCGTCCATCGTCACTCCGGCCTCCTTGAGCGCCCGGCGCACGGTCGGCACCATCGCCTCCAGGTGTGCCCGGGAGGCGACCTCCGGCACCACCCCGCCGAAGCGGGCGTGCTGGTCGACGCTGGAGGCGATCGCGTCGGCGAGCAGGGTGGTCCCCCGGACGATGCCGACGCCCGTCTCGTCGCAGGACGTCTCGATGCCGAGTACAAGCGGCTCGTCAGGCACCTTCGGGGTTTCCTTCCGACTGGGTGTTCGTGTAGTCGTTCAGATCGCAGCCCATGATCAGCGCGTCCACGTTGGCGGGCTGGTAGTAGCCGCGCCGGATGCCCAACGGCTCGAAGCCGAACCGCTCGTAGAGCCGTTTCGCGGGGGCGTTGTCCACCCTGACTTCGAGCAGTACGGAGGAGCAGCCGCGCCGGGTCGCCTCGTGTAGGAGTTCGGCGAGCAGCACTGCTCCCAGGCCGCGGCCCCGCTGGTCCGCCCGTACGCCGATGGTCTGGACCTCGGCCTCGCTGACGGCCGCGGACAGGCCGGCGTAGCCGACGATGTCCCCTCCGGCGTCCTCGGCCACGACGTAGTGGCGGGTGCCCGTCTTCGGGTCGGCCTCCGCCAGCTCGGACCAGAACATGCCCGCCGACCAGGCGTCCTCCGGGAACAGTTCGTGCTCCAGTTCGAGGAGTCGGTCCAGGTCCCACCAGCGCAGTGGTCTCAGCGGGGCAGGGGCGCTCATGCCGGTCATTCTACGACCGCGGCGCGGAGGCCCCTGACGTCGTCGTGCACACTTTGACGAACGGGTGGCATGTCTGTTTACCGCGATGGAGAACCATTCGCCGCTTTCGGCCATCATTACTTGGCGGGGCGGGTTTTCCCCCGTTGCACGACCTTCCGCGGCACCGTTCACCGTGCCCGGCGACGCCTTGAGGAGAACCAGCTGTGGGACCTGCCGGTACGCCGTTCATGTGGCTGACGGTGCTGCTTGTGGTCATAGCCGTGACCGCGACAGTGCTCCTTTGGCCACGCCTGGCCGGTTCCGGACCGGCGCGCGTCGGCGGGCGGGTGGGGCTGATCATGGGCGCCCAACTGTTCGCCGCCCTGATGGCGTTGATCATCGTGAACAAGACGCTCGGGCCGTTCTTCGTGACCTGGAAAGACCTGTTCGGCCAGGACGTCGGCGCTATCAGCCAGGCGCAGAGCGGTGGCGCACCGTCCACCCCCGGCAACCCGGGCAGTTCCAGCGGTGCGGCGGGTGAACAGGCCCCGAAGATCCGCACCGGCACCCAGAAGTTCGAGCCCGGCAAGGGCGGCTTCAAGACCACGGACTTCACCGGGCCCAAGTCGCACCTCAAGGACCAGGTCGACGTCTACACCCCGCCGCAGTACGACGATCCGGCCTGGAAGGGCAAAGAGTTCCCGGTGGTGATGCTGTTCCACGGCATCCCGGGCACCAACTCCGGCTGGTACGGCGACGGCGCGCTGGCGGTGGGCCACCAGCTCGAACCACTGTTCAAGAGCGGCAAGCTGCAGCCGATGGTCCTGGTCATCGCCTCGATCGGCAACCAGTCGACCAACACCGAGTGCTCCAACGTCCCGGGCAAGGGCGACCGGGCCACGTGGCTGGCCGAGGACGTCCGCACGATGATGCTGGAGAACTTCCGGGTGTCGGCCGACCCGAAGAAGTGGGCCGGGCTCGGCTACTCCACCGGTGGCTTCTGCGGGGCGAAGCTGCCGCTGCAGTACCCCCAGGCGTTCCACTACGGCATGAGCATCGCCGGTGACGACTTCAAGGGCGACCCGTCGGCGATCGGCGACAAGGACCTGCGGCTGAAGAACAGCCCGATCTGGATGCTGGAGAACACCAAGCCCGCGCCGGACGTGAAGCTGTGGCTGATGTCCAGCAAGGAGGACCAGGTCGGCCGGACCGCCTACGCCGAGGAACTGGCCGCCGCCGCGCAGCGGGCGGGTGTACCCGCCCAGTCCTTCACGGTCCCCAAGGGCGGCCACCTGACCGCCGTGTGGAAGCAGCTGATCATCCCGGCCTTCGAGTGGCTGAACGGGCAGTTGCCCAAGCCGTAAAGCAGAGTTCTACGGCGCGGGGAAGGCCGGCGGGGTGACGCTCTTGTAGCCCGCCGGCTCCTTCGCGTCGGGGCGGCGCAGGTACAACGGCTCGACGGGGAGCAGGTCCTCACCCCGGCGGAGCAGTTCGGCCGCGTACGTGGCCATCGCGGCGGCGTCCGGGTGCTCGGGGCCCCGGACAACAGCGAAGGACTCCGGGTAGAGCAACGCCCCGGCGCCGACTGCGGGCAGTCCGGCGATCCGGTCGGCGATCTCGGCGGCCCTGTCCACGCTGGGGCCTTCGGTGCGGGTCCGCGGGTCCGTGTAGCGCGCCCAGTAGACCTCTTTGCGCCGCGCGTCGGTGGCCGCGATGAACGGCCCGTCGGGGACGGTGCCGTCCCGGCCCGCCGCGAAGGCCAGCGCGTCCAGGGTGCAGACGCCGTGTACGGGGATCCCGAGCGCGTCGGCCATCGCCTTGCCGGTCATCAGCCCGACCCGCAGGCCGGTGTACGGACCGGGGCCGACGCCGACCACGATGTCGGTCAGGTCGGCGTAGGTGCGGCCCGCCCGCGCCAGGACCTCAGTGATGGCGGGGGTCAGGAGTTCACCCTGTCGGCGGGCGTCGATCTGGGTGGAGTCGGCGATGACCGAGGTCCCGTCGTGCAGGGCGACGGTCACGGCGGGGGTGGCGGTGTCAAAGGCGAGGAGCAGCACGGGATCAGGATATCGCCCGTCCCGGAGTCGTACCGGCGTGGATCTCACCCCGGGACCCGTGTGCGTGGAGCGCCGGCCGCACCAGCCGCGGCGGGCCTGATCCTGCCCGGAGGCCGCCGTTGCTGGCACGATGGGTGCCGAACACACGGACGGCAGCGGGCACGACGGCCGCAGCGGACAGCGAGGGCGGAGCGAGATGGCGAAGCGGGAGCCCAAGCCGGGCCGGACGGTGGCAGTGATCACCGTGCTGGCGCTGGCCGGTGTGGGCGCGTTGGCGGCGCAGGCCGCGAATTCGGCCCCGGACAACCGGAAGGCCGCGCTGACCGGCCCCCAGTCCCCGACGCCGCAGGCGCCGGGGCAGAGCGCACCACCGGTGCCGCCGCCGGCGCCGCCGGCACCGGTGGTCCCGAAGGATTCGGGGCAGGGCAAACGGGTGGTCTACTCGCTGGGCGAGAGCCGGGTGTGGCTGGTGGACGTGGGCGGCGTAGTGCTGCGGACGTTCCCGGTCGTGCCGGGCACGGTGTCGGCGGTGGCCGGCAAGTTCCGGGTGTCGACCAAGCAGGAAGGCCCGATGCGGGGCAGCGACGGCCTCACCATCAAGTATTCGGTGAAGTTCGCGGCCAGCGCGGCCGGGCTGCCGATCGGTTTCGCCGGTACGGACACCCCGCTGGACAAGATCGTCCCGCCGTCGGCAGCGCCCAGCGCCTCAGCGAGCGGCACGCGCAAGTCCTCGACGCCTCCGCCCGCCTCGAACAAGCCGAAGAGCGGCGGTGTGCGGGAGGGCGCGGAGGACGGAAAGGCGCTGTACGAGTTCATCCAGATCGGTGATTCGGTCGTGGTCATCACCTGATCCGGAGCTCGAAGGCGAGCCCGGTCCTGAGCTCGCAACTGAGTCCGGTCCTGACCCCGAGTCCCAGTCCGAGCCCCAGTCAGACCCCGAGTCCGAGTCCGATCCGGGGCGACATGCCCGGTTCAGTCGCACCTCCTCCGAATTATCCACATATCATCAACATGATGATCATTCGGGAGGCAGGTGCTGACGCACCGGGGAAGCGGTGACGCGTGGCGATGGGACCGATGGGACCGACAGGCCCTGATGGCTCGGACGAGGTCGTTCCGGCCGCTCCGGTGGAGGACGGCCGCCCCCGGCGCCGCTTCATCGACTACCCGCGGAGCAAGGGCCGCCGGGGGCTGCGCTGGCTGCCGTCGGTCAAGCACATCCTGACCCTCGCGCTGCTGGCCTTCGCCGGCGGTTTCGCCGCGCTCGGCATCGTGTACGCGGTCACCCCGGTACCGCAGACGATCAACGCCAGCGCCGCCACCCAGAGCAACGTGTGGCTGTGGAGCGACGGCACCGAGATCACCCGGACGGGGAAGCAGAACCGGCAGAACATCCCCCTGTCCGCGGTGCCGCTGCCCGTCCAGCGCGCGGTGCTGGCCGCGGAGAACCGCAGCTTCTACAACGACTCGGGCATCTCCGTGAAGGGCACCACCCGCGCACTCCTCGCGGCGCTGACCGGCGGGGCCACCCAGGGCGGTTCGACGATCACCCAGCAGTACGTGAAGAACGTCTACCTGACGCAGGAGCAGACCTACTCCCGGAAGCTCAAGGAAGCGGTCATCGCGATCAAGCTCGACCGCACCGTGTCCAAGGACGACATCCTTGAGGGCTACCTGAACAGCAGTTACTTC
The DNA here is from genome assembly GCF_057291755.1 of Kitasatospora sp. UYEF31. Taxonomy (NCBI): domain Bacteria; kingdom Bacillati; phylum Actinomycetota; class Actinomycetes; order Kitasatosporales; family Streptomycetaceae; genus Kitasatospora; species Kitasatospora sp. UYEF31. The sequence goes on along the minus strand of NZ_JBXAWK010000049.1, from coordinate 18,664 downwards.
GGGCGCCGGGCGTACGGCATCGAGGCCGCCGCACAGGCCTACTACGGCAAGGACATCGGCCAGATCAACGCGGCCGAGGGCGCCTACCTGGCGACGCTCCTGCAACTGCCCAGCGCGTACGACGTCAAGAACACCAGTGCCAAGTGGCGGCAGGCCGCCCTGAACCGCTGGAACTACGCCCTCGACGGCATGGTCAAGGAGAAGTGGCTGACACCGCAGGACCGGGCCGCGATCCAGTTCCCCGAGCCCATCGACGAGAAGCCGCAGTCGGGGCTCGACGGGGTCAAGGGCTACCTGGTCGGGATGGCCAAGAAGGAACTCACCGACAAGAAGGTGATCGACGACAAGCGCTTCAACCTGGGCGGCTACACGATCAAGACCACCTTCGACAAGAAAATGACCGACCAGCTCTACACGACGGTCGCCGACTGGCGTAAGAAGACGCTCCGCGACACCGGCAACGACCAGTACGTCAAGGTGGCCGCGTCGTCGATCGAGCCCGGCACCGGGAAGGTCCGGGCGATCTACGGCGGTACGGACTTCGTCAAGGAGTTCGTGGACGCCGCGACCCGACGGGACATCCAGGCCGGTTCGACGTTCAAGCCCTTCGTCCTGACCGCCGCCCTGGCCGACGGGACCGAGCGGGACGGCCGGAAGCAGAAGGTCACCCCGGACACCGTGTACAACGGCAACTCCGGGGTGATCATCAGGCAGCAGAACGGCAAGCCGGTGATCAGCGGCAACAAGCCGTGGGTGCTCAACAATGAGGACGGCGCGAACTACGGCCAGATCACCCTGACCCGGGCGATGGAAGTGTCCTCGAACACCGCGTACGCCCAGCTCGGCATGGATGTCGGCACGGACAAGGTGGTGGACAGCGCCCATGAGCTCGGGCTGCCGGAGAACACACCGGACCTGGACCCGAACGCCTCGGTTTCGCTCGGCACTTCGACTCCCAGTGCCGTCGACATGGCCGGGGCGTACGCGACCTTGGCCGCCCAGGGCAAGCGGGTCGATACGCACTCCGTGGAAGAGGTCACCCTAGACGGCGACAAGGTCGACCTCCCGGAGGTGAAGACCAAGGACGCCGTCGACAAGGACGTCGCCAACCAGGTCACCGGGGTCCTCCAAGGTGTTGTCCAGAACGGCTCGGGGCGTGCCTCCCAGGCGCTCGGCCGGCCCGCGGCGGGCAAGACCGGCACCACCGACGACAACCTGTCTGCCTGGTTCATCGGCTACACCCCGCAACTGTCCACTTCAGTCGGGCTGTTCAGCGAGGACCGCAATTCGAAGCGGCTGACACTGCGCGGGACCGGCGGCGGCAGCCGGGTCAACGGTGGCGGGTATCCCGCCCAGTTGTGGACCACGTATATGAAGGCGGCGCTCAGCAACCTGCCCGTCCAGGATCTCCCTTCGGCGCCGAACACCTCCGGCTCCGATGACGAAGGCGAGTCCACCCCGGACCCGGTCGCGTCCCCTACACCGGAATCCCCGCCGAACACCCCGGACGCGTCCAGGACCCCGGGCACCCGGTCGCCGGACCCCGCGACCAGCCGGCCGCCGCGTGAGTCGAACACGCCCGGCGCCAGCTCCGGCGGAACGGGTTCCAGCACCACCGGCGGCACCACCGGCGGCACCACCGGCGGCACCACCGGCGGCACGTCCAGCGGCACGTCCAGCGGATCCAGCGCCGGGACCAGTTCCGGGGCGAACAGCGGCACTTCGTCAGGTTCCGACGCAGGGACGAGCAGCGGCACGACGGCCGGCGGCAACGGCGGCACAACCGGGACCAGTTCCGGGGCGAACAGCGGCACTTCGTCGGGCTCCGACGCCGGGACGAGCAGCGGCACGTCCTCCGGCAGCACCGCGGGCACCGGGACCACCTCAGGCGCGGCAGGCCGGGCGATGCCCCCGGTGCCACAACCTCCGCCGACACTCTGACGGCTGCGGGCCGAGCAACCGGCAGAGCGGATAAGGCAGTTCGGGCGGGTCACGGTGAATTCACCGCGGCCCGCCCGAACTGTCCCCCCCAGCCCCCCCAGCCGCTCACGCGGTCACGCGGTCACGCCAGGCTGTCGAGGCCCGCGTCGGCCCACCGCCCGCCGACGCCACGCAGCCTGACCACCCGTACATCGTCTTCCCGCAGGTCGTCGCCCTCGGCCCGGTCGATGAGCACCAGGAGCCGCTGCTCGGACAGTTCCTCGACCCGGCCCTCGCCCCACTCGACCACCGTGACGGCTTCATCGAGTGAGGTGTCGAGGTCCAGGTCGTCGATCTCCGACACGAGGTCCGTGCCTTCGCCGATCCGGTAAGCGTCCACGTGCACGAGTGCCGGTCCTCCACCCAGCGACGGGTGCGTACGGGCGATCACGAAGGTCGGGGAGGTCACCGCGCCGCGCACCCCCAGACCGGCCCCGATGCCCCGGGTCAACGTGGTCTTCCCGGCCCCGAGCCCGCCGGACAGGATCAGCAGGTCCCCGGCGCGCAGCAGTTTGGCGAGCCTGCGGCCGAAGCCCTGCATGTCATCGCCGCTGGTGACGGTCACGTCGACCGCCGTCGTCACACGCTCATCCACAGCTTTGTGCTCCATCGACGTCTTGTACGGACTGCTCCGCGGCCCGGGTCAGCAGTGTGCGCAGCGCCGCGTTCACGGCGGCGGGGTGTTCCAGCGGCGTCAGGTGGCCCGAGTCGGCCACCAGCAGGAGTTCGGCCCCTGTGACGGCCTCGGCTATGGCCTCGCCGTGCGTGGCCGGGGCCATGAGGTCCTTGTCACCGGCCACGACCAGGACCGGCACCCGGTCGAGGACCGGCAGTGCGGCGAGCTTGTCGTGCGATTCGAAGGTCGGGAAGAACTCCGCGATGACATCGATCGGGGTCGAGGAGATCATCCGGTCGACGAACCTGAGGAGTGTCGGGTCCACCTTCGAGGCGAAGGAATACCGCTCGGTGAACAGCACCACCAGGTCGCGGGCGGCCCGGCGGCCGGCTTCCACGAACTGGGCCCGGCGACCCAGCACGCCGAGCACGCCGGGGGCGACCCTGTGCAGCATCCGGGCCCCGGCCGCGGGGATGCCCAGAGTGACTGTGGCCCACTTCCCGGCTGAGGTGTTCAGCAGGGCGACGCCGGTGATCCGGGTGCCGAAGAGTTCGGGGCGCTGGTCGGCCAGGGCCATGATCGTCATGCCGCCCATGGAGTGGCCGAAGAGGACCATCGGGCCGTGGGGCACCAGTTGTTCGAGGACTGCGTAGAGGTCCTCGCCGAGCTGGTCGATGTTCGCCGTCTCCGGTGTGCCGCGTCCGGACCGGCCGTGGCTGCGCTGGTCGAAGAGGACGAGCCGGTGGTCGGCGAACTCCTGCCGCTGGAAGTGCCAGGCGTCCTGGTTGAGCGTGTAGCCGTGGACGAGCACGATGGTCAGCGGCGCGTCCCGGTCGCCGTCGACTTCGGCGTACAGCTCCACACCGTCCGGCGCGGTGACCACGTGCGGTTCACCGCGCAGCGTGCCGAAGTCGGTCAGTGCGTCGAGTTGCAGTTCGGCACGGCGGCGGAACGCCCTGCCCACCGTCATCCGCTCGACGGCGACCCCGGCGGCGGCTCCGGCCGCCAGGACGCCCACCGCTGCCCCGAAGATCCCCGCGCGGCGACCGACCGCCCGGCCGTTGACCGTGACCACTAGGCCCCCTCGTCGAGATATGTGCGCGGCACCCGGGTGCTGATCCGGGTGACGACTTCGTAGCCGATCGTCCCGGTGGCGCGTCCCCAGTCTTCAGCCGTCGGCTCGCCCTGGTCGCCGGGGCCGAAGAGCAGGACTTCGTCACCGACGGCGGCCTTGTCGTCGCCCAGGTCGACCACGAACTGGTCCATGGCCACCCGTCCGGCGACTGTCCGGAGCTTGCCGCCGATGAGGACCTGCCCGGTGTTGCTGGCCGCCCGCGGGATGCCGTCGCCGTAACCCACGGGGACGAGCCCCAGGGTGGTCTCCCGCTCCGCCGTCCAGTGGTGTCCGTACGAGACGCCGTGGCCTGCCGGGACCTGCTTGACCTGCGCGAGTTCGGCGGTCAGGGTCATCGCCGGCCTGAGCCCGAAGCCGCCGAGCTCCGGGATGGGCGAGACGCCGTAGGTGGCCAGGCCGCAGCGGACCAGGTCGAAGTGTGTGTCGGGCCGGGTCAGCGCGGCCGGCGAGTTCGCCAGGTGCCGCACTTCGGGGGTGATTCCGGCGTTTTCCGCGTACGTGAGGACTTCGTGGAACCTGGCGAGTTGCGCGTCGATGGAGGGATGCCCTGGTTCGTCGGCGCACGCGAAGTGCGACCACAGGCCGACGACTGCGACCAGGCCCCCGGCCTGCGCTTTCAATGACTCGGTGACCAGTTCGGCCCAGTCGTGCGGCTGTGCGCCGTTGCGGCCCAGGCCGGTGTCGGCTTTGAGGTGGATCCGGGCAGTTCGGCCTGTTACTCGCGCGGCCTGTTCGACTTTCCGGAGGGCCCACAGGCCGCTGACCGAAATGTCGATGTCCTCCCGTAGGACGTCTTCGAAGGGGTCTTCGGCGGTCCACAGCCAGCACAGCACCCTGCCCGCGTCACCGGCGGCGCGGAGCGCCAGGGCCTCCTGCGGGGTGGCCGTCCCGAGCCACGTCGCACCGGCCTCGCGGGCCGCCTTGGCGCACGGCACCATCCCGTGCCCGTACGCATCGGCCTTCACCACCGCCATGACCTGCGCAGCACCGACCCTCGAACGCATCCGCCGGATGTTGAACCGGATCGCGTCGAGGTTGATTCGGGCTTCGACGCGCATCGGTGCAGCGGTCCTTTCGAAGGCGGGCAGACATTCCAGTATCTCAGGCGGCGGAGTCTGCCGACCGACTAACCGAGCGCCATGCGCCAGGGATCGCGGTGATGAGCTCCACAGCGGTGACCGGAGCGCCGTCCGCAGCCCGGCGCCCGGCGAGTCCGTGCAGATAGGCGGCCACCGTGGCCGCGTCGAAGGGTTCGAGCCCGGCGGCAAGCAGGGACCCGGCCAGACCGGACAGCACATCGCCGCTCCCGGCGGTGGCGAGCCACGGTGTTCCGGTCGGATTGACCCGCACCCGGCCCGTGGGATCGGCGATCACCGTGGTGCTGCCCTTGAGCAGTACGGTCGAGCGGTACTCCGCCGCCAGCCGGACCGCGTAGTGCAGCCGCCGTCGTTCGACGTGCGCACGGTCGGCCTGCTCGCCGACCGCTTCGAGCAGCCGGACGGCCTCTCCGGCGTGCGGGGTCAACAACGAGCACGGCGTACGGTTCAGAGCCTTGCGCCCGGCCGCGGCCAGGAGTGTGAGGCCGTCCGCGTCGATCAGCACCGGCACGTTCTGGGCCAGCACCCGGGCGAACCGCGCCCCGGCCGCCGGGCCCGTGTCCAGACCGGACCCGACCACCCAGGCCTGCACACGTCCCGCGTCCTGCGGGCCACCGGAAGTCGCCAGTGTCTCGGGATAGTCAGCGAGTACGGATTCCGTCACCGCCTGCGGTCCGCTGAATCGCACCGCACCCGCGCCACCGCGCAGCGCGGCGCCGACGGCCAGCCGCGCCGCACCCGGGTAGCGCTCCGAGCCGGCACACACGCCCACCACCCCACGCTGGTACTTGTCGCTCTCCCTGGTGGGTCCAGGCACCAGCCGGTTGATATCGGCGTCCTCGGGGACGGAAAGGACGGGTTCCGGAAGATATTGACCGAGGCCGATGTCGATGAGCCTGACTTCGCCGGCGTACGAGGCCGCCGGGTCGACGAGGAGACCGGGCTTGTACGCGCCGAAGGTGACCGTGCTGTCGGCCCGTACGGCATACCCCACGACCATGCCGGAATCGGCGTCGATCCCACTGGGCAGGTCCACCGCGATCATGGGCACGCCGCGGACGCCTGCCAGGAGATCAACCGCAGCGGGCCGCAGCCCCCCTTGGCCGCCGATGCCCACGATGCCGTCCACCACGAGGTCGGGCCGCCGGGAGCCGTCCCACAGCTCTGCGGTGGCGACCCGGCCACCCGCCGCCCGCAGCGCCGCCAGCCCGCCCTCGTGCACCCGGTCCGGGCTCAGCAGCACCGCCTCCACCCGCGCCCCGCGCCGGGCCAGCAGAGCGCCCGCGTACAACGCGTCCCCGCCGTTGTCGCCGCTCCCGACGAGCAGCATCACACGCTTGCCGTACGTACGGCCCAGGACCTCACGGCACACCGCCGCCAGCCCGTGCGCGGCCCGCTGCATCAACGTGCCCGCGGGCAGTGTCGCCAGGAGCGCGGTCTCCGCCGCCCGGATCTGTTCGACGCTGTACGCACGCTTCATTCCGTACGGTCCCTTCGGCACTGACCCGGACTCCGGCGGTTCAACGGCTCACCCTTCCGCGATGACAACGGCTGACGCAATGCCCGCATCGTGACTGAGCGACACATGCCAGCTCTTGACGCTGAGTTCGGCGGCCCGCGCGGCGACCGTGCCGGTGACGGTCAGCAACGGCTGCCCGGACTCCAAGGTGGACACCTCGGCGTCGAGCCAGCGCAGCCCCCTGGGGGCGCCGAGCGCCTTCGCCAGGGCCTCCTTGGCGGCGAACCGGGCCGCGAGTGAGGCGACACCACGTTCCTGACCTGGCCGGACGTACCGCTCGCCGTCGGTGAAAAGCCGGTCGGCCAGTCCGGGGGTACGCCGCAGCGACTCCCCGAACCGGCCGATGTCCGCCACGTCGATGCCCACACCAATGATCACGGGATCGAGCGTAGTCCGTACCCCGGCGTCAGCACCCGTGCTTGTGCCAGGGCCCCCAGACCGCGAAGGACATGCCCCGCTTCGACTGGATGTTGACGAACAGGGTGTGTCCGTCGGGGCCGAACGTCGCGCCCGCGAACTCCGCGCCCGGATCTCCCGCGACCGGCTCCATGCGGGCCAGGTCGGAGACGCGCCCGTCGACGGTGAGGGTGCGCAGGAAGTTGTCGCCGTCGCCGTCCTCGCACAGGATCAGCGTGCCCTGCGGGCTGTACGTGACGTTGTCCGGCAGGTCGAGGACCTGCGACGAGGGCGATTCGTACACCAGGCGCAGTTTGCGGTCGTGCACGTCGTACGCCCACACCTGGCCGCGCCCGTCACCGAAGCCGTCGGGGGCCACGTCGCCGACGGCGGTCGCGCCGCCCTGGGTGGATACGAAGTAGACAGTCCCGCGGTGGTGAATCGATCCTTCAAGGCGCGAGAAGAACGCCGCGCCCTTGGCCAGGCCCTGCCCGCTGACCGCGTGGGAGGCGTCGTCGTTCGAGGTGCCGGGCCCGAAGGTGGGGTCCGGGTTGTCGATGTCGACCCAGGTGACGTCGTACGCGACGCCCTTGCGCTGAGCCTTGGAGAGATCCAAGCCTGGACGGCCCTTGACGGCGAGCATCTGGAGCTTCCCGCCGTCCTTGAGCTTTCCGGCCACCCAGGGACTGACCGGCGGCAGGTACCGGTAGAAGCCCGAGGGGTTCGCGAAGTTGTCCTCGGTCAGGTAGACCGCACCGGTGCTCGGCTCGAAGGCCACTGACTCGTGCGCGAACCTTCCCGCGGACCGGATCGGCTTGCGCTCCGACGGGCGGTCGAGGGGCACCTCGAAGATGTACCCGTGCTTCTGCGTCAGCTTGTCATTGGGCTGGCCGGTGAAGTCCGGCGGCAGGTCGGGCCCGTTGACCGTCTCCTCGCAGGTGACCCAGGAACCCCACGGCATCGGGCCGCCGTTGCAGTTCAGCTGGGTGCCGCTGAGGCTGACGCCGCTGCGCTTGACCTGCCCGTAGTTGTCGACGGTCAGGGTGACGGTGCCGCCACCGCTCATCGGGTCGTACGCCTTCGACTTGTCGCCGAACGCGCCGACCGGACCGCCCACCTCGTGGTTGCGGACCAGCACGGTGTCCCCGCCGCGCCCGCGGAAGGCAGCCATGCCGTCGTGCTTGCCGGGCGTGGGCGTCCCGTCGCTCAGCGGCGAGCCCGCCTCGTTGAAGGACCGGTACTGGAACCCCTCGGGCAGGTGCAGCCGGACCTTCCCGTCCCGCGCGTCGGTGACGGGCTTCAGCGGGCCGTAGCCGGACGTCCCCCGACCAGGTGTCTTACCGCGCTCAGTGGCGTATGCGGGGGCGATGAGCCCCTGGAAAGGCCCGGCGAGGGCTGCGGTCCCGACGGCGACCGCAGCGCTCCTGGCCATAAAACGACGACGTTCCACGTGTTGGATTCCCCTTGGAGGTGACTGCCCGGACCGGATGCCGGGACTGATCAACCTAGATGTGGGGAAACGGGCCTGACCAGGACGATCGCGGGACAAAACGGCGAAGGGCCGTTACAACTTGGCACACAGGTCGACTTATCACCGTTGCGCACACACTGCGCTCACCACTCTTGACGGAGCGTCAGAATCACTGTCGCGGGGAGTCGCCCGGACAAGCAGAACGGATGGTTTCCGCACCCCGGCGAAACCGGAGTGCGGAAGCCACCCGTAGTACTGCGGACCAGCGGGCCTACTCCACCGTCACCGACTTGGCGAGGTTGCGCGGCTGGTCCACCTCGTGGCCCTTGACCGTCGCCAGTTCGCACGCGAAGACCTGGAGCGGCACCGTGGCCACCAGCGGCTGCAGCAGCACCGGCGTCTGCGGCACCCGGATCAGGTGGTCGGCGTACGGGACCACCGCCTCGTCGCCCTCCTCCGCGATGACGATGGTCATCGCGCCACGTGCCCGGATCTCCTGGATGTTGGACACGATCTTGTCGTGGATGACACTGCGGCCACGCGGCGACGGGACGACCACCACAACCGGCAGGCCCTCCTCGATCAACGCGATCGGGCCGTGCTTGAGCTCGCCCGCGGCGAAGCCCTCAGCGTGCATGTACGCCAGCTCCTTGAGCTTGAGCGCGCCCTCCATCGCCACCGGGTAGCCCACGTGACGGCCGAGGAACAGCACCGAGGTGGCGTCCTTCAGCGACCGCGCCAACTCGCGGACCGGCTCCATGGTCTCCAGCACCTGGTCGACCTTCTCCGGCATGCCGGCGAGTTGGTCGATGACCTCCAGGATCTCGTCGCCCCACTTGGTCCCGCGGACCTGGCCGAGGTAGAGCGCCACCAGGTAGCAGGCCACCAGCTGGGTCAGGAACGCCTTGGTCGACGCGACGGCGACCTCGGGCCCGGCGTGCGTGTACAGCACCGCGTCGGCCTCGCGCGGCATCGTCGAGCCGTTGGTGTTGCAGATGGTCAGCACCTTGGCGCCCTGCTCGCGGGCGTGCCGCTGAGCCATCAGGGTGTCCATCGTCTCGCCGGACTGCGAGATGGTGATGACCAGCGTCTGCTTGTCGAGGATGGGGTCGCGGTAGCGGAACTCGCTGGCCACCTCGACCTCGCAGGGGATGCGGGTCCAGTGCTCGATCGCGTACTTGGCGATCAGACCGGCGTTGTACGACGTGCCGCAGGCGATGATGACGATCTTGTCGATCTCGCGCAGCGTCTCGGCCGGGATGTTCACCTCGTCGAGGGTGAGCTTCCCGTCCACGCCGAGCCGGCCCAGGAGGGTGTCCGCGACAGCCTTGGGCTGCTCGGCGATCTCCTTGAGCATGAAGTAGTCGTAGCCGTCCTTCTCGGCGGCCGACGCGTCCCAGTCCACGTGGTACTCGCGGATGGCGCCCGGCAGACCGTCGAAGCCGGTGACGGTGATGCCGTCCCGGCGCAGCTCGACGACCTGGTCCTGACCCAGCTCCACAGCCTCGCGGGTGTGCGCGATGAACGCGGCCACATCCGAGGCCAGGAAGTTCTCGCCGTCGCCGCGGCCCACGACCAGCGGCGAGTTACGGCGCGCGGCCACCACCACGTCCGGGCTGTCCGCGTGCACGGCCACCAGGGTGAACGCGCCCTGGAGCTTGCGGCACACCCGGCGCATGGCCTCGGCGAGATCGCCGTCGGCCGGGCCGCCCTGCTCCCCGGTCAGCTTCGTGAACTCCTCGTTGAGGAGGTGCGCCACCGTCTCCGTGTCCGTCTCGGACAACAGGGTGTGACCGCGACCGGACAGCTCCTGGCGCAGTTGCGCGAAGTTCTCGATGATGCCGTTGTGCACCACCGCGACCTTGCCCGCGTTGTCCAGGTGGGGGTGCGCGTTCGCGTCGTTCGGTGCCCCGTGGGTTGCCCAGCGGGTGTGACCGATGCCGACGGTGCCGCCCTCCGGGAGCGGCGCGGCCTCCAAGACCTTCTCCAGGTTGGCGAGTTTGCCCGCCTTTTTCTCGGCCACCAGCGTGCCGTCTGCGATCAGTGCCACACCGGCTGAGTCGTACCCGCGGTACTCCAGTCGGCGCAGTCCTTCGATGACGACGTCGAGCGCCGATTTTCTGCCTACGTAACCCACAATCCCGCACATGACGCAAAGCGTAGATGCTGCTCCAGGTTGCGATCACCGCCGCGGAGGTCCACTTGTGCGATAAACCGGCACGTCAGTTACAAAGATCACGTACGGCCCGCGCGGGGAGCGCGGCCGGATCACGTACGGCCCGCCCGCAGCAGGTCTGGGCATGCCGGGGACAATGGTCACGTGCACACCACCAGCCAGGCACTCACCACGGCCGACTCCCGGCCTGCTCACACCCACGGAGCGGCCCCGGGCCGGGATCTTTCCCCGTACGTCGAACTCGACCGTGAAGCGTGGAGCGCCCTGCGGGCCAACACCCCGCTGCCGCTGACCGCCGACGAACTCGAACGACTGCGCGGTCTGGGTGACGTCGTCGACCTGGCCGAGGTCGAAGAGGTCTACCTGCCGATGTCGCGCCTGCTGAACCTCTACGTGGGGGCGACCCGCGGCCTGGGCCAGGCACTGACGACCTTCCTCGGTTCCTCCCAGCGTCGTCCCACCCCGTTCATCATCGGGGTGGCCGGCAGTGTCGCGGTGGGCAAGTCCACCACCGCCCGCATCCTGAAGAACCTCCTGGCCCGCTGGCCGGACCACCCGCATGTGGAGCTCATCACCACCGACGGCTTCCTGCATCCGAACGCCGAACTGACGCGCCGCGGCATCATGCACCGCAAGGGCTTCCCGGAGTCCTACGACCGCCGGGCCCTGGTGCGTTTCGTCGCCGACGTGAAAGCAGGCAAGGCGGAGGTGTCCGCGCCGGTCTACTCGCACCTGGTGTACGACATCGTGCCGGGCGAGAAGGTGACCGTACGGCAGCCGGACATCCTGATCGTCGAGGGCCTGAACGTGCTCCAGCCACCACAGCTGGGCGGTGACGGCCGGCCGCGTCTGGCGGTGTCCGACTTCTTCGACTTCAGTGTGTACGTGGACGCCCGCCCCGACGACATCCGCCGCTGGTACCTCGCCCGGTTCCTGAAGCTGCGTCAGACCGCGTTCCGGGACCCGCAGTCGTACTTCCGCAAGTACGCGGAGATGACCCAGGACGAAGCCGTGGAGTACGCCCGCAACATCTGGCGGGACATCAACGGGCTGAACCTGACGGAGAACGTCCAGCCCACCCGCGGCCGGGCCACCCTGGTGCTGACCAAGGGCCCGGACCACTCGGTCCGCAGGCTGCGGCTGCGCAAACTCTGATCCGTCGCCACCTTCCCCCCGGACGGCACGATCAAGTCGGTCAAGCCGGTGAACTGACAGACCGTCGTACGGAAAAGGCCCCGGAAACACCCTTGGTTTCCAAGGGTTGGCGCCTCCAGGGCCTTTCCGTACGGGAACTGTCTTAGATCCCCAGGGTCTTACGGACGACCTCGGCCAGCTCCTGCGCTTCGCGCTCGGCCTGCTCCTGGGTCGCGGCCTCCACCATCACCCGGACCAGCGGCTCGGTGCCCGACGGACGCAGCAGCACCCGCCCGGTATCGCCGAGGCGGGCCTCCGAGACGGCCACCGCTTCGGTCAGCTCCGGCGTAATGGTGACCTTCGTCCGGTCGACTCCACCGACGTTGATCAGCACCTGCGGCAGCTTGTGCATCGCCGCGGCGAGCTCGTGCAGCGGCTTCCCCGTCTCCGCGACCCGGGACAGCAGGTGAAGCGCCGTCAGCAGGCCGTCACCGGTCGTCGCGTGCGCGGACATGATCAGGTGCCCGGACTGCTCACCGCCCAGCGAGAACCCGCCGGCCGTCATGGACTCCAGGACGTACCGGTCGCCGACCGCCGTCTCAAGCATCGGGATCCCGGCGTCGCGCATCGCCAGTTTGAGCCCCAGGTTCGACATCACCGTGGCGACCAGGGTGTCCTTGTGCAGCTTGCCCTGGTCGCGCATCGCGATCGCGAGTACGGCCATGATCTGGTCGCCGTCGACGATGTCACCGCGGGCGTCCACGGCCAGGCAGCGGTCGGCGTCGCCGTCGTGCCCGATCCCGGCGTCCGCGCCGTGGTGCAGCACCGCGGCCTGGAGGTCGCCCAGGTGCGTGGAGCCGCAACTGTCGTTGATGTTGAGACCGTCGGGTTCGCTGTGGATCGCGATGACCTCGGCGCCGGCCCGGCGCAGGGCGTCCGGAGAGGTCTTGGACGCCGCGCCGTTGGCGCAGTCCACGACGATCTTCAGACCGTCCAGGCCGTGCGGCAGCGACGCCAGGACGTGCTCGACGTAGCGGGCCCCGCCTTCGGGGTGGTCCTGGACCCGGCCGACCGCAGCGCCCACCGGGCGGTTCCAGTCGGTGCCGAGCAGTGCCTCGATCTCGTCCTCGACGCTGTCGGGCAGCTTGTTGCCGCCGCGGGCGAAGAACTTGATGCCGTTGTCGGGCATGGCGTTGTGGCTGGCGGACAGCATGACGCCCAGGTCGGCGCCGGACAGTGCGGTCAGGAACGCCACCGCGGGAGTGGGCAGGACACCGGCCCGGTACACGTCCACCCCGGCCCCGGCGAGACCGGCGACCACGGCGGCTTCGAGGAATTCACCCGAGGCCCGCGGGTCACGGCCGACCACCGCGAACGGGCGGCGCCCATGGCCTTCCTGTCGCTGTCTGCCGAGCACCCGGGCGGCGGCGACCGCCAGTTCCAGGGCCAGTTCCGCGGTCAGCCGGCCGTTGGCCAGGCCGCGGACCCCGTCCGTTCCGAACAGTCGTCCCATGCTGGAACCTCCCGCATACATGCAAATCGACGGTCACCCGGCACAGCCGGGCAGGCGGCCGTGACCGGGCCCCGGCCGCTGAGGAGCCGGGTAAGAGCACTGAAACCCGGTTCCTGCGCAAGCGCACAGGACCGGGCCGGAAATGCAAAGAACCCCGCAGGCACAGGACGTGCCCCGGGGTTCGAAGCCGAGCTGCGGCCCGACGGAGAACAGCACCACAAGGGTGTCTCCGCGGGGCCGCAGACAGGGGTTTAGCGCTTGCTGTACTGCGGAGCCTTACGGGCCTTCTTGAGACCGGCCTTCTTGCGCTCGACGGCGCGGGCGTCACGCTCGAGGAATCCGGCCTTCTTGAGCGCCGGACGGTTCAGCTCCTCGTCGACCTGGTTCAGCGAGCGGGCAACGCCCAGGCGCAGCGCGCCGGCCTGGCCGGAGGTGCCGCCGCCGTGGATCCGGGCGATGACGTCGTACTTGCCGTCAAGCTCGAGGATCTTGAAGGGCTCGTTGACGATCTGCTGGTGCACCTTGTTCGGGAAGTAACCCTCGATGGTGCGACCGTTGATCTTCCACTTGCCGGTGCCCGGCATGATGCGGACACGGGCGACGGCCTCCTTGCGGCGACCGGTGGCAGCGGCCGGCTGCGGCTCGCCGAAGCGGGACGCGAGCGACTCGGAGGTGTACGAGTCGAGGGTGACCTCTTCGGTCTCCTCGACGACAACCTCGACGGGGACCTCAAGGGTCTCAACCGGGGTCTCGGTGACGACAGTCTCTTCAGACACAGCCACAGTTCCTTTCAGCGTTTCGTGACGTCAGGCAGTGGCCGTGACTTAAAGGGTGACCTGCTGGGAGACCTGGGTGATCTCGTAGGGCACCGGCGACTGCGCCTGGTGCGGGTGCTCATTGCCTGCGTAGACCTTGAGCTTCGAGATCATCTGGCGACCCAGGGTGTTCTTGGGAAGCATGCCCTTGATGGCCTTCTCGACGGCCTTCTCGGGGTTCTTCTCAAGCAGCTCGTCGTAGCGGACCGAGCGGAGGCCGCCCGGGTGACCGGAGTGGCGGTAAGCCAGCTTCTGGGTCCGCTTGTTACCGGTCAGGTGCACCTTGGACGCGTTGATGATGATGACAAAGTCACCCATGTCCATGTGCGCCGCGTAAACCGGCTTGTGCTTGCCGCGCAGGAGCGCGGCACTCTGAGTGGACAGACGGCCGAGCACGACATCGGTCGCGTCGATGACGTGCCACTGACGCTGGACGTCGCCGGGCTTAGGGCTGTACGTGCGCACGGTCGTAGCCTTCGCTTCTTCGTGGGGGTATGTGCTGACGGGTGCCGACTGGTGGAGTTGGGTGTCCCTCAAACGAGTGAGGCACCCTTCCTGAGATTCCAGGGTTTCCAGCGGCCCGGCGTACCGACTCCACTTCTGAAGCAAGCCAATACGCACAACGAACGGGCAGAATACCGGAGATCCTGGCTGCCGGTCAAAACTGGCGGCGGGAACCCCCGATTACCAATCCCTACCATCGTCAATGTTAACCCGCCCGGCGGAGTGCTTTAAGCTCTCCGGCCATGAACGGCGAGGACCGGGGGCCCACGACCCCCGACACAAGCGCGGTACCGCCCGGGTCGTACGCCCATTCGGAGCCGGACTGGGAAGCCCTAGCCGACGCCGAAGTCGCCCGGGTGCGGCGCAGAAGACGGTTGTCGCAGGTCGGCGGTGCCGTGCTCGGAGCTGTGACCCTCGGCGGGCTGGTGGCCGGCGGCATCGGCCTCTCACCGCCGGGAAGTGACCATCCGGACACTGCCGTCACGGACCGCGCGGCGGCGTCACCGGGTCCATCGGATCCATCAGGTCCATCAGGTCCATCAGGTCCATCAGGTCCATCAGGTCCATCAGGTCCATCAGGTCCATCAGGTCCATCAGGTCCACCGGAGAATTCCGTACCACCCGGTCCCCCGCCGCCCACCTGGTCGCAGGTGCTGGCCGACCCGGCGCTGGACAGCAAGCCGTTCATCCCGCAGACGCTGTTCCCGACGGTCGAGGTGACCGTGGACGGCCGCCGGTACACCGGAACCGCCGGTGACATCACCGACGGCTGTGGCCTCCCTGCGGCCGGCGGTCTGGGCCCGCTGTTCAGCGCGCACGGCTGCACGCGCCTGGTCAGGGCGACACTGACCGGGCCCGACGGAGTCGCCCTGACCATCGGCGTCGCCGCGTTCCCCGACGCCGCCCAGGCGACGGCAGCCCTGGCCGCATACGTAAGCACCGCGGACAAGGGCGCTGTCTCCGCGCTGGACGGCGGCCCGGTGAAAGGACTCTGCCCGACGGACCCGGGAGTGCGGTGCGGACGTTCCTCCGCCGCACCCCTGGGCCGCTACCTGACCTTCACCGTCGTCGGCCACCGCGACGGCAGTCCCGTCACGACCGCGGAATGGGACCGTACGGACTCCTCCGCCTCGCTGGCCGCCGGGGACCTGCAGAAGTTCGTCAACGCCGCCCTGCGGCGACGCGGCGAACAGGCGGTCCGGCAGATCACCGGCCGGATCTAGAAACCGCTGGGAAACTTATGGCAGTACGGACAGGACAACCGGCTCGTCACGCATGTTCCGCGCCTGCAGGACCCGGGCCGCCAACATGTCGTCGGCCGGGTAGGCGACCTCCTCAAGGGTCAGCCCCTGCGCCGGTGCCACGTGTACCCCCGAGTCGCGCACCCCCCGGACCAGGACCTCACCGGGCCACTCCACGGGGCGGCGTCCCTCACCCACGGCCAGATGCGCGCCCACCAGTGCGCGGACCATGTTGTGGCAGAACGCGTCGGCCCGCACCGAACCGACGACCAGGGGACGGAACCCGGGCCCGGCGTCCGTGTCGGCCGGGGTCTCCCTGCTCCATGAGAAGTGCTGCAGGCAGCGGATGGTCGTCGCGCCTTCCCGCTTCTTGCAGTAGGCCGCGAAGTCCCTTTCCCCAAGCAGGAGTTGGGCCGCCCGATTCATCCGGTCGACGTCCAGCGGCCGGTTGTTCCACGTCACGTGGCCGCGCCGCAGCGGGTCCACGCCACCCGGGTGGTCACTGATGCGGTACGCGTACCGCCGCCACATCGCGGCGAAGCGCGCGTCGAACCCGGGCGGGGCCACAGTGACGGCCCGGACCCGGACATCCTTCGGCAGCGCACCGGACACCCGCCGCAGCAGGACACCGCCGTACTGCTCCCACACAGTGGGGTCCAGGTCGACGTGGGCGACCTGCCCACGAGCGTGGACGCCGGTGTCGGTCCTCCCGGCAACCGTCAGCCGCGTGGAGCCCGCAGGCAGCCGCAGGACAGTGTCCAGGGCGTCTTCCAGAGTCGCCTGTACGGTCCGCAAGCCGGACGTGGCCGGCTGGCGGGCCCAGCCGGAGAAATCGGTGCCGTCGTACGCCAGGTCGATCCGGACCCGGACCCCCGGCTTGTCCGTCAACGCAGCCATGGTTCCTTCTTCACGCTTCTTGGGACTTCGCGGAACAGCTTCACGCTTCTTCAGATACGGCTACGGGCCCGCTCCCCGTGAAGGGGAAGCGGGCCCGTAAAGATCAGAAAGACGCTCAGGCGTCGGGTTCACCCCCGCTCGCGCGGGGCAGCCGTCAGGCCTTTCCGATCCTGGGAACTACTTGGCTTCCTCGGCCTTGTCCTCAGCCGGAGCCTCGGTCTCTTCGACCTTGGTCTCCGGGGCCGCGACGGCCTCCTGCTCCTTGACGGAGCGCTTGGTGGCAGCCTCGGCCTCGCCGACCGCGGTCTGCGCCACGGTCAGGGCCTCGACGAGCTCGATGACAGCCATGGGGGCGTTGTCGCCCTTACGGTTGCCGATCTTCGTGATGCGGGTGTAACCACCGGGGCGGTTCGTGTAGCGACCGGCGATCTCAGTGAAGAGCTCGTGCAGGATCGCGATGTCACGGATCGTCTTGCGAACCTGGCGACGGTTGTGGATGTCGCCCTTCTTCGCCTTCGTGATCAGACGCTCGGCGACCGGGCGCAGGCGACGTGCCTTCGCCTCGGTGGTGGTGATCCGGCCGTGCTCGAAGAGCGAGGTGGCCAGGTTGGCCAGCATCAGCTTCTCGTGCGCGGCGGATCCGCCCATACGCTTTCCCTTGGCGGGCTGCGGCATGGTCTTCCTCTTTCTCTACTACTGCCTCGGCCGTATCAGGTACCGGGGCAGTCACCGGCCGTGTCAGGTACCGGTGGGTGTCCCGCCGGACCGAACGGCCCGACGGGGAAGCACTGCTGACGGATCAACAGTCACTTAGTACTGCTCGGTCTCAGCACCGTGCCGATCCGGGGAGCGACCCCCGGACCCCCACGTGCCGCGACCGTGGCTCAGTACTGCTCGGTCTCAGCGAAGCCGTGGTCGTCCTCGTCGCCGAAGCTGTCAGCAGCGGCGGTCGGGTCGAATCCGGGCGGGCTGTCCTTGAGGGCCAGACCCATGCCGACGAGCTTCGCCTTGACCTCGTCGATGGACTTCGCACCGAAGTTGCGGATGTCCAGGAGGTCCGCCTCGGAGCGGGCCACGAGCTCGCCCACCGAGTGGATGCCCTCGCGCTTGAGGCAGTTGTACGAGCGGACCGTGAGCTCGAGCTCCTCGATCGGCAGCGCCAGATCGGCGGCCAGGGCCGCGTCAGTCGGCGACGGGCCCATGTCGATGCCCTCGGCGTCGACGTTGAGCTCGCGGGCCAGACCGAACAGCTCGACCAGGGTCTTACCGGCCGACGCCATGGCGTCACGGGGACGCATGGCCGGCTTGGTCTCGACGTCCACGATCAACTTGTCGAAGTCGGTGCGCTGCTCGACACGGGTCGCCTCAACCTTGTACGTGACCTTGAGCACCGGCGAGTAGATGGAGTCGACCGGGATACGGCCGATCTCCTGGCCTGCCTGCTTGTTCTGCACCGCGGAGACGTAGCCGCGACCGCGCTCGACGGTCAGCTCCATCTCCAGCTTGCCCTTGCTGTTCAGCGTGGCGAGGAGCAGCTCGGGGTTGTGCACCTCGACACCGGCCGGGGGCGCGATGTCGGCGGCGGTGACCTCACCCGGGCCCTGCTTGCGCAGGTACATCACGACCGGCTCGTCGATCTCCGAGGAGACGACCAGCTGCTTGATGTTGAGGATGAGGTCGGTCACGTCCTCCTTGACGCCCGGCACGGTGGTGAACTCGTGCAGGACACCGTCGATGCGGATGCTGGTGACAGCAGCGCCGGGGATCGACGACAGGAGGGTGCGGCGCAGGGAGTTGCCGAGCGTGTAGCCGAAACCGGGCTCGAGGGGCTCGATGACGAACCGCGAGCGGTACTCGTCGACGACGTCCTCGGTCAGCGTGGGGCGCTGAGCAATAAGCATTGAGTGATCCTCCAGGATCAGGTTGTTCTCCGACGACCACTATTTGACGCCGGTACTGCACAAGGGTACGGGCGGACCGGCTCCCGTGAAGGAGACCGGCCCGCCCGAGCCTTTGTTTTCGGGGCTACCGCTCCGGAATCCCGAGGGACCGCCCGGAGCGGAGCTCCATCATCATGTCGCTACTACTTGGAGTAGAGCTCCACGATGAGCTGCTCCTGACTGGGTCTGCGTGGGGGACGACCCCCACACCCCCGGCCAGGTGGCGGCTC